>NZ_JAIWJZ010000026.1:0-51150 GCF_020216105.1 Enterobacter sp. K16B | reverse complement strand
TTAAAAAAAAAGGCGGCGCCTGGGCGCCGCTCGCGATCAGAAGACGCTTCAGGAAGCATCCGCCGTGGTGCCAGGCAATGATTCCGGCGGCTGCGGCGCAAAACCGCGCAGCCCGACAACGTGTACGTGCTCACTGTTCTGGAACACCTTACGCACCAGTTTATAGGTGGTCCCTTTTTCCGGGCTGATGTTTTCCGGTGCCGCAATGATGAGCTGCATATCGAGACGTTCGCAAAGCTCAAACAGCGTGGCGATGGATCGGGCATCGAGACGCGCTGCTTCATCCAGGAACAGCAGTCGGCATGGGGAGATGTCTTTCCCGCGCAGACGACGCGCTTCATCTTCCCAGCTCTGTACAACCATCACCAGAATCGACATCCCGGTACCGATCGCTTCACCGGTCGAGAGCGCCCCGGATTCCGCACGCAGCCAGCCGTCGGAGCCACGGTTTACCTCAACTTCCATCTCCAGGTAGTTACGGTAATCCAGTAGCTCTTCACCGATGGTTTGTGGCGTACGCTGCCCCATATCAATCTGCGGGTTCAGGCGCTGATACAGCTTCGCCAGCGCTTCAGAGAAGGTCAGACGGTTGCTGTTGAACAGGTCCTGATGCTGCTCATGCTGCTCAGACAGCACTTCCAGCAGCGTCGCGTGGGCTTCACGCACGTTGACGTTGAGGCGCACGCTGTTCACCTGACCAAACGACACGCTCTGCAGTCCCTGGTTCAACTGGCGAATACGGTTCTGCTCGCGCTGAATGGTTTTGCGGATGATATTTGCCACGCTGCGGGAGCTGATCGCCAGCTTCTGCTCACGGGAGGTCAGCTCTTCCGTCAGGCGTCCCAGTTCGATCTCCATCTGCTCGATGGCTTCAACCGGATCGTCGGTACGGATAATGTCCTGACGAATACGCTCGCGCAGGTGCTGGTAAACCGCCACGAAGAACTGAATTTTACGTTCCGGACGCTTCGGATCCTCTGACATCCGCAGAACATCGCGCAGATGCTCGTTATCCGCCACCGCCAGACGCAGCGCACCCAGCGCCTTATCCGACATGGAACGCAACTCATCGGCAGAGAGGTAAGCCAGTTCACGGCGGTGCAGACGACGCTCAACGTTATTGTCTTTCACCATCCTCATGACCGCGCACCAGCCCGCCTTCGCGCTCACGACCTGCTCACGCATTTCATGGTAGTCACGCTCAAGCTTGCGCAGGCGACGGGTCAGGTTATCCATTTCCGCTTCACAGAAGGTCAGCGCTTTTTCCAGCTGATTGCGACGCGCGCGGTTATTACTGAGCTGGGCATGCAATTCGTCACGACGAATGCGCGCCCGCTCTTCTGCCCCGCTGTCAGCACGCACGCCGATGTCCTGAAGCTCTTTGTGCAGATCGTTGAGCAGCTCTTTCTTGGTATCGAAGGAGCTTTTCAGTGAAGCCAGCACCTGGTTGTACTGGTTCAGCTGAGCGGAGTGGCTGCGCATCGCTTCACGGGCGCGGGTACGTTCCGCTTCAGCCTGCTCAAGGCGCTGACGCAATTTTTCGTTCAGATCGCTGTTACCGCTCAGCATTTCGGCCGAGTCGGAGTAGCCGAAGTGGGCACGACGCTGCACCACTTCCGTCAGGGCAAACGCCTGCTGGCGCGCTTCTCGCTGCACCTGCTGCGACCAGGCATAATCTTCTTTTAACTGCTCGAACTGTTCCGGGTCGCTCTGCAGCACAGACACGACGGGCTCCAGCTTCGCCAGCTGGTTACCGTGCTGCTGCACAAAGCGGGCGGCTTCCTGCGCTTCATCCAGACGTTCCTGGATCTCATCCACACGGTCAGCCAGCGTGTCATCGGCCAGCAGATTCAGGCGCGGCAGGATCCGGTTAAGGGCCGCAACGCCCTCTTTCGCCTGCTCGAACTGGACGCGGCTCTGCTGGTTATCACTTTCGTGCGCGGCAATCGCACGCTCCAGCTCACCACGGCGGGTGTTGAGCTTGCGAATTTCCGCTTCCGGGTCAGCTTCAAAGGCCACGGCCAGATGACTACCAATAAAGCGGCTGAACGCCTGGTGCAGGCGCTGGGTTTTCTGGACGTCAAACGACAGGGTCGCAAAACGTTCAGACAGCGTTTCACGTTCGGCGTGCAGGCTTTCAATGCGGCTTTCACGCGCGGCGCGGCCAAATAGCGGCAGTTCCGGGAAGCGGGAATAACGCCACTGGCGATCGGCGATTTTCACCACCACCGCTTTTTCCAGCTCATCAACGCTGAATACGCTGTCATCAAACGACTGCGGATCCCCTTCAATCAGGTAGAGATCTTCCGGGCAATCCTCCAGACCGGCAAGCTGTTCAGAAATCAGCGACAGATCCGGGACCACAATCGCGTTACGCGACGGGCCATACAGCGCCGAGAAGTACGGCGCATCATCCAGACCGACATCGTCATAAATTTCAGACAGCAGCACGCCGCCAAAACGCTCCGCCAGGGCATTGAGACGCGGGTCTTCCGCACCGCCCGGCTGGCTTAAGCGCTCAATTTCTTCGTCGACGTCACGCTTGCGCGCGCCCACTTCATCACGCTCAACAATCGCCTCGCGCTCGCGCTCCAGCAACTGCTGCAGGTATTCAGTGACTTCCTGGCTGGATTCGAACTGCTCGCCACACTGCTCACTCAGCTGGTTAAGGCTGCTCTGGGCCGCCAGCCAGACCGGCGCACGCTGCAGCAGCGCTTGCGAGCGGGACTGAAGCTGCTCCAGCTCCTGGCGCAGGGTCATGCGCTGTTCGCTGGCGCTGGATACAGAATCGGAGAGCGCGGCAATACGGGCTTCCAGCTCCTGATGCAGGGCCTCAAGCTCGTCGAAATCGTAATTTTTTCCCTGGCGCTTGCAGAACTCCGCCAGCAGACGCTCGGCTTCCTGCTGCTCGCGCAGGCGCTGCTCCAGCTCGTTCAGACGCATACGCAGCGGCTGAACCTGCTCGGCCAGATGGCGCTGGTTCACACCATCGCGCAGCAGCTCGCGGGCAACGTCCCACGCTTCGTTACGGGCCAGTGGGCCGTTAATCGCCACCACCAGCTGATAAGCCTGCTCAAACTGGCTGTGCGCCGTTTGCGCGACGCTCATTTTCTGTTCGAGGGAGAGCAGCTTTTCCGTTGCTTCCTGCTCCTTTGCCTGGAAGGTTTCCAGCCATTCGTCGGCGCTGTCCGGCGTTAAGTCGGGCAGATGGCACAGCTCTTTTGCGCGCTGTAACGCCTGCAGGGCCTGGGTGTACTGAATCGCACGCGTCTGCTGCACGTCCAGCGCCTGCTGGTAATCGGCAAGCTGGCTTTTCAGCTCATCCACCTCCAGCTCGGCGGCTTCGGCGCGGGCTTCGTTCTCTTCCTGCATCTCGGCGGCTTCGGCCACCACTTCATTTTGCTCTTCGAGACGAATTTGCAGTTCATCGAGATCCGCTTCATAGCGCTCGATTTTTTCCTGCTGACGCAGTGCGGTTTGCACCAGGTTCAGGTGATCGCTGGCAGCCTGATAATCGGCTTCCAGATCGCCCTCAGCACCGTTGTGTTCGCCCAGTTCACGCGCCATTTCAACGTGCTTATACTGCTCGGCCACCAGCTGTTTACGGGAGGTAAAGAGCTCACGACGATACTCTAATGCCTGATCGAGATGCACGCGGCGCTCGTTGGCGTGACGCATGTAGTCCGCCGCCACGTAGTTGGTGGCCTCGCTGATCAGGTGTTTAAACAGATCGCGGTCAGACTGGGTAACGCGAATGGCTTCCAGTGTCATGCGGTTTTCACGCAGCGCCGCTTCCATATCCTGGAACGCCTTCCGTACCCCACTGTTTTCCGGCAACAGGTAGTCGCGCAGGGAGCGGGTAATGGCGCTGGAGATCCCGCCGTACAGGGATGCTTCGATCAGACGGTAGTATTTGCTACGGTCAGATGCCGTGCGCAGACGACGCGCCACCACGCCCAGATCGAACATCAGGGAGTGGTAGTCGGTAATCGAGTTGAACTGCTTGAACTGCACGCCTTCGATAGTCTCAAGCTTATCTTTCAGCTCCTGCAGCGTCAGTACGCGCGCCTGGCGTTCGTTCAGGGTTTCCGTCAGCAGCGCCGTCGGCTGCATTGAGGTTGGCAGTCCCTGAATGGCGAACGGTTTAATATCGACTTTACGGTCGCGCCCAGCCACCTGTTGCAGTCGCACGCCCACCACCACACGCTGATGACGGGAGTTAATGACGTCCAGCACCGAATAACAGACACCGGCCTTCAGCTTACCGTGGAGGCCTTTATCGCGGGAGCCGCTTGTCGCCCCCGCTTCGGTGGTGTTACGGAAGTGGAGCAGCGTCAGGTCAGGGATCAACGCCGTGACAAACGCCGCCATGGTGGTGGATTTCCCTGCGCCGTTACCGCCGGAGAGGGTGGTCACCAGCTCGTCCAGATCGAACGTTCGGGCAAAGAAGCCGTTCCAGTTAATCAGCGTCAGTGAGCGAAATTTACCGCGTTCAATCATTACTCTTCCTCCCCGCTATCCGGCAGATTCTCTTCATGCTCATCATTGAGCTGCAAATGGTTTTCCACCGGCATCGCTTCACCGTCGCGGATCATGCGAAGCTGCGCTTCACGCGCGTCGTCACCCGCACGCACGTCGGCGCCGAAGCGGAAGACAGATTCCGTAATGCGGAATTTGCTGCTGTCGTGGCCCATAAACCAGACCATCCCCAGACGGCGCAGACGGTTCAGGGAAGAGCGGACTTTTTCCTGTAATTTCTGACGATCGAGATCCGACCCCGTTGAACGGTTATTGACCAGCTTAAGCAGCTTGCTCTCATCTGCCAGCGTTAACAGCTCATCGTAAAGCTCCTGCTGGGTGAAGATACCTTCATTGGCCAGACGTTCAGGGCTGAGATACAGGTAGCACAGAATTTTGCCGACCATCATATCCAGCTCGGAGAGTACGGAACGCGGAATCAGCGTCGTGGAGCGTGGGCGCAGGTAGAAAAACCCTTCCGGCGCGCGGATGAGCTCCACGTTGTAGCGTGCGTAAAACTCTTCCAGGTACTCCTGGAAGTCCATCAAAAAGGCGTGATTATCCAGCTCGTCGAGGCCAATGTGACGACCGGCACGCAGCTGGCTGTCCAGCGCCGGAAATAACGGATTCGCCAGCGCCTGTGCCAGCTTAACTGGCATCACTTGTTCAATATTTGTCAATGACATGCGCCTGTACCTTGGCTCCGTAATCGTTAATTGGCTGCCACTTCGGCGGCAGTCCGGTGAAATCTGCCTGCGCGATGCCCAGGCGTACCGCCTGGTCTACCACAATGCGGGCAATGTCGAAGTGGCGCGCGCGAGGATATTGCGCCAGATAGTCGCGCACCACGAGGCCAAGATCCAGCGGCACTTGTCTGGTTTTGTAGACAGCGAGCTGTTCTTCGATCATGGCCGCAAGTTGCTCGCGAATTTCGTTAAATTCTTCATATTCCAGATCCGGTGGCAGTTCACCGGTCACCTCTTCATCGCGCAGCGCCATCTCTTCGTCGCGCATATCCAGCAGACGATCGGCGTTGGCGTAGGTCAGCGCCCATGGCGCATCGAAATAGGTCTGTACCGACTGGCGCAGACGCTGAGCAAAGACGCGGTTTTTATCCATATCGATCGCGGTACGGATAAATTTATGCACGTGGCGATCGTAGCCGATCCACAGGTCGATCGACTGCTGGCCCCAGCTGATAATGCGATCGAGCTTGCTCTGCAAATCAAAGACCAGACGGTCGATAAAATGCAGATCGTCATGCGCCAGAGTCGCATCCTGAATGCGCAGCAGGTTCGCCTGCAGCTTGTCCCCCGCCGCCTCCAGCGTATCCTGCAGTTCGCGCAGCGTGCCGGAGGTTTCTGAGAGCAGCAGTTCACAGCTGGAGATGGCCGCACGCCAGTCTTTATTCAGCAGTTGCGCGATATCATCTTTCACCTGCTGCTGCTGTTCGTCCATCAGACGCTGGGTCAGATCGATACTGTCGAAAATTTCCGCCACCGAGTATTTCAGCGGGGCGTAGACGTTACGGTGCCAGTGGAACTCGTCACCGTTTTCATCCGCAGCATCGGCGGCACGCTTAAGCTCACCCGCCACAATCGAGAGCTGCATCGAGAGACGCAGCGTGGAAAATTCGCGCTGGCGGATGTAGTAATCGGTAATGCCGATGCCCAGTGGCGTCAGGCGATAGATGGCGTTTCCTTCCGCCTGCTCGCTGGTAAAGCGGTTCAGCAGACGTTGACGCACCATATCGTTGATTGCGTTGTTGGCACGCACGCTAATGGTTTCGCTGGTTTGCTCAAACGCATCACTGACATGGCGGAACGCGTCCACCAGTTCACCCTCGCTCATTTCCCCGTCCAGCCGTTCGCCGTTCAGCGTGGCCACCGCCAGCAGGAAAGAGAGTCTGTCTACCGGCAGCGAGATGGAGAAATCGTTTTTCCTGGCCCAGGCAACCAGTTCGGGGACTGTCTGGGAAAATTCACTCATAGGTTATCCTTGCATCTGCGGCTTGTGCGCGGTGACGTGAATATAGCGGCCAAGGCTGACAAAAGGCTCCTGACGGCAATACCGCGTTTCTAATTCTGTTAAGGTGTCAAAACAGTCACGCTGTTTGTGTTTTTCACGCAGATAATCATGAAACACCCTGACGCCCGTCTTCCCGGTTATCTTCCAGCCGATCGCTTCCAGCCAGCCATAAACCTGCTGCGGATCGCGCGGATAGTCCGGGGAAAGCGTGCGCTTTTTCTTTTTAGGCATCCCGACCTGAACATAGTCGAAGTTACCCGCAACCATGTTGTGCATCAGGAAGCCGTTAGCATTGTAGAACATCAGCGACAGCGTGCCGCCCGGGCGCAACATCGACCACAGGGTTTGTAACACGCTTTGCGGATCGGCTACCCACTCCAGCACCGCATGAAACAATATCAGATCAACCTGGGTTTCCAAATGCTGTGCAATGTCCTGAGCGGCGCATTGTATAAAATGCATGTTGTCGCTCACACCTTTCTCTTCCGCTGCACGCGTCGCACGGGCGACCATTTCAGCAGAAAGATCGCAAAGCGTGACGTGATGACCGCGTTCCGCCATTTTTATGGCCGTCTGTCCTTCACCACCTCCGGCGTCCAGCACACGCAACGTTTGCCCCCCGAAGGTGGCCAGAATGGTGTCCAGATCCTGCCAGAGGATCGTCTGCCGAAGCTGCCCTTTAGTAGTGCCATAAATGTTGCGCGAAAACTTTTCCGCGATGTCATCAAAATTGCGATCCCGCATTGGGAGAGTTCCACTCGCTAACTGCAAAACCGCTATTTTGTCACACCCGCGCGGAGAATGAACCTCTCTGGTGTAATATCACGGGTATTCACCTGCTATATGGTTAAAAAAGGAACCAAAAAGGATGCTTTTTACCCTGAAGAAATATGTGGGAGGGATGATGCTTCCCCTTCCGCTCCTGCTGCTCATCATCGCGCTGGGGTTGGCGCTGGTGTGGTTCAGTCGCTTTCAGAAAAGTGGCAAAACGCTTATTACGTTCGGCTGGCTGGTCTTGCTGCTGCTGAGCCTGCAACCGGTCGCGGATGGCCTGTTACGTCCCATCGAAAACAGGTACCCAACATGGCAGGGTAATCAGAAAGTAGCCTATATCGTGGTGCTGGGCGGCGGCTATACCTGGGACCCGGACTGGGCCCCCAGCTCAAACCTGATCAACAACAGCCTGCCACGGCTCAACGAAGGCATTCGCCTGTGGCTGGCGAATCCGGGGTCAAAAATGATCTTCACCGGTGCAGCGGCCAAAACCAACCCGGTGAGTACGGCTGAAGCGGGGGCCAGGGTGGCGGAGTCGCTCGGCGTGCCGCGGTCATCGATCATTACCCTGGATCGCCCAAAAGATACCGAAGAAGAGGCCGCTGCGGTGAAGCAGGCGATTGGTGATGTCCCGTTCTTACTGGTGACCTCCGCCTCGCACCTGCCAAGAGCGATGATTTTCTTTGAAAAGCAGGGCCTGCACCCGCTTCCGGCACCGGCAAACCAGATGGCCATCGACGCGCCGCTCAACCCCTGGGAACGGGCGATCCCGTCCCCGGCCTGGCTGATGCACAGCGATCGCGTGGGTTATGAGACGCTTGGACGCCTCTGGCAGTGGCTGAAGGGGTCCTCAGGCAAGCCAGGGCAGGAGTGATTTTGTCGCCAGATCGAAGTTGGCGCGATTGAAACGACCGGTATTCACCAGTTGCGCCACCTCATCCCACAGCAGATAGAGCCAGCGCCGCCAGAGAAACGCTTCGGCAACGGGCGCACGTTGAAGGTAGTGCCAAAGCAGACCTTCCGCCGCCCCGCTGTCGCTGAGCCTGAATAACTCATATTCGCGCGGTGCCCAGAGCATGACTCCCGGCCCCAGCATGGCCAGAAGCTGATCGCTGCGGGAGTCCTTGAGCATGCTGCGCAGGGTGAAATTACCGTGGATCAGCACGCAGTTGTCGTTAAAACCTTCAAACAGCGCCGGTAAGCACTCGCGGGTGCGGAACAGAATACGTTTGTCCTGCATGGTTAAACCGGTGTTATTGAACTGGTTAAGCGTCCCCCACAGCACTTCGACCCGCTGGCGATACCACAGCGGCCACAGGTTTTCCTGGGTACTGTCGACCGGGCCAACGAGTCCACGGCTATCCTGACGATGCCAGGCCAGCAGCGCCTCGACAATCTGGTCCTTGAGCTGTTCCCAGCGCTCCGGCGTACGTGCCGGGGCTTCAACAGACACCCCGCGCAGCCGCTCAATCAGCAGCACATCCGGGCCAGGGTGCTCCTCATGCGTCATCACGCCGTAAACCGTCGGCATACGGACGGTTCCCTGCCGTGCGAGCATTGAAATTTTCCAGGCGAGCTGTCGGGCAACCCCCGGCGAGGTAAAGCTCCTGGCCATCAACGGCATTGGGTTTCCCTGACTGTCGTACAACGACCAGAGCGCGGTATCAGCCTTTTCACTCACACATTCAACCCGGCTTAATTTCTCGCCAAGCAGGTGACTCAGTTCGGCACGCAGCTGTTCCATATGAGATTACCCCCATTAAGACTACTGCTTTTATAATGAGCGCGTAGAAAGCAGATGTCACCCTGCAGAGATCAATTATGGAAAAGATAGGAAAAAATAAACCGGAGAGTGCATCCCTCCATGAGGGATGCAGGCAGGATTAACGCAGTTCGGCGCGAACGCGCTCAAGATCTTTAGGGGTGTCAACGCCCGTGCCAGGGACCTCCTCGGCAACAGCAACGTGGATTTTCTCGCCATACCAGAGCACACGCAGCTGCTCCAGCATTTCGATATGTTCCAGCGGGCTCGGCGCCCAGCTCACATAGCGACGAATAAAGCCAGCACGATAGCCGTAGATGCCAATGTGACGCAGGAAGGTATCACCAATAGTCTCTTTTGAAACCGCAAAGCGATCGCGATCCCACGGAATGGTGGCGCGGGAGAAATAGAGCGCATAGCCCTCCGCATCCATCACCACCTTCACCGCATTCGGATTGAACGCTTCTTCTGCATGATGAATGGGCACCGCCAGCGTGGCCATTCCGACCTGACGCTGCGCCAGGTTTTCAGCCACCTGACGAATAATGACCGCCGGGATCATCGGCTCGTCACCCTGCACGTTCACGATGACCGTATCATCGCTGAAACCGCATTTCTCAACCACTTCCGCCAGACGCTCGGTGCCAGACTGGTGATCGGCGCGGGTCATACACACTTCCCCACCCGCGGCCTCAACCGCACGCGCCACATCGGGATGGTCGGTCGCCACGATAATGCGCTCAGCACCCGACTCACGAGCACGTTCAAGAACGTGCACGATCATCGGTTTGCCATTGATATCCACCAGCGGTTTACCCGGCAGACGGGTTGAGGCGTAACGCGCAGGAATAATGACAACAAAACTCATGGTTTGCTCTCTTCTGCCACCAGGGAACGGGCTTCGTTTTCCAGCAATACCGGAATACCGTCACGCAGCGGGAAAGCCAGACTGTCCAGCTTGCAAATCAGCTCTTGTTTGTCCTGGCTGTAGTAGAGTTTGCCGTTGCATACCGGGCAGGCAATAATTTCAAGTAAACGGTGATCCATAGTTCCTCCGTATGGGTAATCGCTAAAGCTTAACACATTCCTTTTTCAGGGAGTGCCTGTTTCCCAGCCACTTCGACAGGATGTAAACAATCCATCAGGTACCCGACCCAGCGTCACGTCGTGAGCCCCCTGCCAGCGCGCGAATTCGCTTATGGCGAGCGTTAACCCTTTTTCCAGAGCCGCCGTCACCCTGACGCCCTCTTCCAGATAAAGCGCTATGATTTCAAGCGTACCGGTCTTGCGGTGCATTTTGGCATCCATACGCCCGACCAGTTGCCCCTTATGCAGCAGAGGTAAGACGAAGTAGCCATACTGGCGCTTGGGTGCCGGGGTGTAACACTCCAGCCGGTAGCTGAAACCGAACAGCTGCTCGGCGCGTTTTCTGTCCCAGACCACCGGATCGAAAGGCGACAGCACCGTGCTGTGGGTTGCCTGAAGTTTCCCTTCCAGCGCCTGAGGCAATAGCGGGACAAGCTCCTCATGCAGCCACATTTCGCCCAGTGTTTCTACCATGACGGGGATTATGCGCTGTTCTTGCTGCCACATTTCCAGCAGCGGTTTTAGCGCAGGCTGGCGCAGACGGTAATAATCTGCCAGCCACTGTGAACGGAAAATACCCAGACTGCGGGCGCTGTTTTCCAGCATGATGGCCTCAGCGGCCTCACGGGAAAGCTGGTCGCGCTCGTCGTCCCAGTGCGGCATCACGCGATGCGTGAGGTCGTAAACGCGCTGAAAATTACGCCGTTCAATCACCATGACTTTGCCTGAGGTAAACAGGCCTTCCAGATGACGTTTGTGTGGCTTCCACTCCCACCAGCCGCTCGTGCCTTTCCGGGGATGTTCAAAATCGGCGGAACGTACCGGACCGTTCTCCTGAATATGCGCGATAAGCTGCTCGATTTCAGCCGCATGTTCCAGCATCCACGCCTGGCGGTATTTCCAGCCCATCTTCTCCGGCGCAAGCATACGGTGACGAACCAGGGCAAAGTCGCTACGGGGCAGAAAGCAGGCTTCGTGCGCCCAATACTCCATCAACTCCCCCTTGCTGAGCGACTCATCCAGCCACTGCGAAGGATAACTTCCCAGCCGGCTAAACAGCACCAGGTAAGGGCTACGCGCCACGATGTTAATGGTGTCAATTTGAAGTAGCGACATGCGCTGGACGGTAGAGAGAATATCGGCAGGCTGCGCACGGCGACGGGGCTTTTTAAGCAGCCCCTGTGCGGCAAGGTGTAAATGACGTGCGGCTGAAAGCGAGAGTTGCGGTAAAGACATGCGTTTTCCTGTCAGTCAAAGCGCCACCAGAACCGCATAAGCGTTTATTTCACCAACGCCAGCAGTTCCTGGAGCAAGTGTTCCGGCTGCTCGCCGCTGAGTTCAGCGTCAACCGGCAGATACCACCAGTTATCTTTCGCAAAGAGACGGCATTTCACCGCATCTTTTTCAGTCATGATCAATGTCTGACCGGGCGTCGTCAGTGCGTCAACCTGTTCCACCGACAGCGCCTGATGATCGGCCAGCGGAACGCGTTTTTCAAGCCGGGCACCGCCCTGCTCCAGCGTCGAGAAGAAGCGGGGAGGATGACCAATACCCGCCATGGCGACGAGCGCAGGTAAATGAGAAACCGGACGACGTTCGCCCGTCACAAGATTGACGGCCATGCCAGGCTGGAGTTGCATAGGGATTTCGCCCGTTTTTGCCTCACCACCGTTCACGATCACCGCATCCACGGACTTCAGGCGTGAAGCCCGTTCTCGCATGGGGCCGGCGGGCAGCCACCAGCCGTTACCAAAAGGACGAACGCCATCAATGACCACAATCTCTTTATCACGCGCCAGCGCGTAGTGTTGCAGGCCATCATCCGTGATGATTATCTGTACTGCATGTTCGGCAAGCAGGGCCCGGACGGCATCGCTGCGCACTGGCGAGACCGCGACAGGGGCGCCAGTACGCTGGTAAATCAATACTGGTTCATCACCCGCCTCGGCGGTCGTGGTTTCCGCCGTCAGCAACAAAGGGTATTTCGCCGCTTTACCGCCATACCCTCGCGACACCACGCCGGGACGGATACCGCGCTGTTGCAGTTGCTCAACCAGCCAGATGACCACCGGGGTTTTACCGTTGCCACCTGCCGTAAGATTACCCACCACCACAACCGGTACCGGCGCGCGCCATGCCTGCTTCAGCCCCAGACGGTAAAGCAGACGAATAGCACCACTCACCAGGCCGTACAGCCAGGAGAGCGGCAGAAGCAGCAACCACAGCGGAGATTCACCGGACCAGATGCGTGCAATCATTCGCCGAACTGCATCTTATGAAGCTGAGCATAAACGCCGCGGTGTTCCAGCAGATCGGCATGGCTTCCGCGCTCAACAATGACCCCATCCTCAACCACGACGATTTCATCAGCCTGCTCGATAGTCGAAAGACGGTGCGCAATCACCAGCGAGGTACGGTTCTTTTGCAGCTCATCCAGCGCCGACTGAATCGCACGTTCTGATTCCGTATCCAGCGCAGAGGTCGCTTCGTCCAGGATCAGGATCGGGCTGTCACGCAGCAGCGCACGGGCAATGGCGATACGCTGACGCTGACCACCGGAGAGCAGTACGCCGTTCTCGCCAATGATGGTATCGAGACCGTTATCCATCTTGTTGATAAAGTCCATTGCATAGGCCATACGCGCGGCATTCTCAATCTGCTCACGGCTGTACTCTTCAGTGCGCGCATAAGCGATGTTGTTTGCCACCGTATCGTTGAACAGGTGCACGTTCTGGGAGACCAGCGCCACCTGGTTACGCAGCGACTGCAGGGTATACTCGCGCAGATCGTGGCCGTCTAACAGAATTTCACCTTCGTCAATGTCGTAGAAACGGGTGATCAGGCTGGCAATGGTCGATTTACCGGAGCCGGAACGGCCTACCAGCGCAACGGTTTTTCCTGCCGGAATGGTCAGGTTGATATTGCGCAGAGCCGGTGTTTCGCGGCCAGGATAGGTGAAGGTCACATTGCGGAACTCAACGTCACCGTTCGCGCGCTCAATGATGCGCTTACCTTCATCTTTTTCCTGTTCGGAATCGAGAATGCTGAACAGGGTCTGACAGGCCGCCATCCCGCGCTGGAACTGGGCGTTGACGTTTGTCAGGGACTTCAGCGGACGCATCAGGGCGATCATGGAGGAGAAGACCACGGTGATGGTACCTGCCGTCAGCGTCTCCATCACGCTTGGGAAGCTTGCCGCATACAGAACGAACGCCAGCGCCAGTGAGGCAATCAGCTGAATAATCGGGTCAGAGATGGAAGAGGCTGACACCATTTTCATTCCCTGCAGACGCATTTTGTTGCTGACTTTATCAAAGCGTTTTGTTTCGACGTCCTGACCACCAAAAATCAGAACTTCTTTATGCCCTTTCAGCATCTGCTCTGCGCTGGTGGTCACCTGTCCCATCGTATTCTGCATATTCTTGCTGATATTACGGAAGCGCTTCGACACGACGCGAATAGCCACGGACACGACCGGAGCCAGTACGATAAGGATCAGCGACAGCTGCCAGCTGTAGTAGAACATCATCACGAACAGGCCGATAATCGACGCACCCTCGCGCACAACGGTAATCAGCGCGCTGGAAGAGGAAGAGGCAACCTGCTCGGAGTCGTAGGTAATACGCGACAGCAACGTTCCGGTCGACTGTTTATCGAAGAACGCAACCGGCATGCCCATCATATGACTGAACAGTCGACGGCGCATGGTCATCACCACTTTTCCTGAAACCCAGGAAATACAGTAGCTGGAGATATAGCTGGTGATACCGCGTAAGATCATCAGTCCGATCACCACCAGAGGCATCCATAGCAGCACTGAGCGATCCGTTTTACCAAAACCGTCGTCCAGTAACGGTTTAAGAAGCGATAGCATAAAAGTATCGCTGGCTGCGTTGAGGATTAACGCTACACCCGCCACGATCAAGCCTGCTTTAAAAGGAGCAATCATCGGCCAGAGTCGGCGGAACGTTTGCCACGTGGAGAGATCTTTGTCGTTATGCATTCAAAAAACCAGCATTGTTGAAATAGCCGCATATTCTACCCGTTATCTCCGGGCGCGCCAAACCACTGATGATACCAGCGGGGTAAAATTTGTTCTCGCAAGCGTCGGATTTGCCAGTGATGTTGCGAGAATGTCACCGATATTTGTCCAGAATGAGGCGTATCATGCCAGAGATACCCCTCTTTTCGATAACGCCGCACGACTTTAGCCGACGGGAAATGCCACGCGTTGTAGCGGGCCGCCGAATCCAGTGCAATCTGCCCTTCCGCCCGCTGTACCAGTGGCAACGATGAAGACGTATTGCTGCCATGATGGGGAACTTGTATGAGCGTGGTCCTCAGATGACGCCAGTAATGGCTAAGCATAGCCTGTTCCGCAGGCGCTTCAATGTCCCCCGTCAGCAGAACACTCTGCTCACCGTCATCAACTTTTACCACACAGGAAGCGTTATTCCCCTGGGAGGGATAATTCTCTGGTGGCCAGTGAACGGTGATGGTAAGTCCCTGCCATTGCCAGCGTTGTCCCCGTAAACAAGGGCGATGACCTGCCTGACGTAAGGGGCTTCTTATCCACATTTCAGGCCAGGCTTTTTTCAGCGATACCAGGCCCCCTGCATGGTCGAGATGCTCATGACTGAGAATGACGCCTTCCGGCCGCAGGTGATGCCAGCGAAGCCACGGAATAATTAACCGCTGCGCGCTGTCTCCGCCCGGCCAGGCGAGCCCGGTATCATACAGAAGGGCTTTTCCCTGCCGTTCAATGACCATAGCCAGCCCCTGCCCTACATCCAGCATATGTAGCGTCCAGCTATCGCTTTTTGTTGTTCGCCACAGGGGATATGTCAACAGGACGCTGCCTGCCAGACAAACGGCAGGAACGATTTTCCAGGCACGAAAACGCCAGCCCGCGATGGCAAGCCAGGGCAGCAATGACAGGTACTGCCAGCGTTGATCCACATTTTGCCAGCCATCAGGCAGGCGCATCAGTAGCCAGAAGAGTCCCGCAAGCGACTTATCGGCCGCAAACCAGACGGCACTTTCTACCGCCGCCAGCGGCAGCAGATGGAGCAGCATACCGAGCAGGATCAGCGGCACGGAAACAAACGTCACCAGGGGAACGGCAAAGAGATTGGCAATAAGGGACGAGAGGCTGAAACCATGGAAAATCAGCACCTGCAACGGCATAAGCAGCAGCAACATTCCGACCTGTAGATATACGAGGTTCAGGAGTGGTCGTATCCGACGAACCCGGTGCCAGTGGGGAAGCGGTAACCACTGAAACCAAAAAATCAACGCAGCGACGGCAAATGCTGACAGGGCCAGACTTTGCGACAGTACGGCTAACGGATCGCTTAGCAGGATCGCCGCGATACAGCAAAACCATACCTGCCAGGGAGACCATTGACGAGCCGTAATACGCAACGTCGCGAGTACAGCAAGGGCGATAACCGTTCGCATTGCCGGTGGTTGTAAACCGGTAAGCCAGGCGTAAAAAGCGGCAAACGCCAACCCGGCCAGGAGAGGCATTTGCCAGCGGATCTGATGGGCGGGTAATAACAACTGGAAACCGCGAGCCAGTAACCAGACGATGGATGCTGCCAGTGCGATATGCAAACCTGAAATCGCCATGAGATGCAGCGTGCCGGTTTCTCGCATCAGATCTTTTATTTCCCGCGGGACATCCAGACGCTCCCCCATCCCCAACCCGAGGATAACCGCTCCCCATTGATAAGCAGAAAGCCGGTTTTGCAGTGACATCAGGTATTGCGCGCGCAGGCTGCAGCGTCCATCGACGCGTTCCGCATGGGTGAACCGCCCGCTCAGCGTTTGATGTTGAGCAAGAGCGCTTCGCTGGGCATCATAGCCTCCGTCGTTCAGTTCGCCGTGAACTGGCCTGAGTCTGAGCGTCATGGCCCAGCGCTGACCGGCACATACGTTCTGTGGCAGATCGTTGCCATACAGGGTTACGCCTGTGGACGCCCACCAGCGTTGACCATCCACGCTGAGAATGTTTCCCTGAAGCAGGGTTTTGCCATCGGTCGCGGTGATCTCGACCTCAGCCCGCACCGCGCCCGCGGTTAAATGCGCCATAGGCCAGACGCTCTCCTGCGCGGCAAGGATCCCCCATACACAAAATAACACCCCCATCCCCACATACTTCAGTTGCACGTTTCGCCGTGCAGCCAGCACGACACCACCCACAATCATTATCCAGACGAGATAACGTGATGGCAGCTCAGGTAACCAGAGCAAAGGGGTTATTGCCAGAATGGCGCAGATGCTCAGCGCGGGTATGCCCATTGCTACCTCCCTGTTTCAGGATGGCAGTATGTAAGCAGGCAGAGCGTGTTGTCAGGTGGGAAGACCAGGTTTTACAGCACGTGCCGTACTGTTTTTATCCGTTTGCAGAAACGGAAATGAAAAATGCGGGAGCTATTCAGAATGAAAACGTTAAGCACAAAAAAAGCACCCGCAGGTGCTTTCTTTCGAACCCAGTTTACCCCAAGGGATAAACTCAGTTGCCATAAATATTGGCGCGATCGCGCAGTTCTTTACCTGGCTTAAAGTGCGGAACGTACTTACCTTCCAGTTCGACTTTATCGCCCGTTTTCGGGTTACGCCCGGTACGTGGAGCACGATAGTGCAGAGAAAAACTACCGAAACCGCGGATTTCAATGCGCTCGCCCTGGGCAAGAGTGGAGGCCATATGCTCCAGCATCTCTTTTACGGCATCTTCCACTGCCTTGGCAGGGATATGCGGTTGCTGACTGGCAAGTCTTTCAATCAATTCTGACTTGGTCATGATTCCTCCGGTTCCTTTCAAACCAATTAGCTGAACAGCTCATTAAACAAGGGCGGCCGTAGCCGCCCTTTGTTATTGATTACAGGACGGATCCTGCAATCTGTCAAGTTTGCTCCTCATCCTTCGCGCTGTAAATGCGTTACAGCTCAAATGATGCTGAGAACCTGATATTACTCGCCTTTAGCTGCTTTGAAAGCTTCAGCCATTGCGTTGTTAGAGAAGTTTGCATCTTCCTGTTTGTTAACAGTTGCGATTGCATCTTTCTCATCAGCTTCGTCTTTAGCACGAACAGACAGGCTGATTGCACGGTTCTTACGGTCAACACCGGTGAACTTAGCTTCAACGTCGTCGCCTACGTTCAGAACCAGAGTGGCATCTTCAACGCGGTCACGGGAAGCTTCAGAAGCGCGCAGGTAACCTTCAACGCCGTCAGCCAGTTCTACGGTTGCGCCTTTAGCGTCAACTGCAGTCACTTTACCGTTTACGATTGCGCCTTTCTTGTTCAGTGCAACCCAGTTGTTGAACGGATCTTCCGCGAGCTGTTTAACGCCCAGGGAGATACGCTCACGCTCTGCGTCAACCTGCAGAACAACTGCAGCGATTTCGTCGCCTTTTTTGTATTCACGAACTGCTTCTTCGCCTGCAACGTTCCAGGAGATGTCAGACAGGTGAACCAGGCCATCGATGCCGCCGTCCAGGCCGATGAAGATACCGAAGTCAGTGATAGACTTGATTTTACCTTCAACACGGTCGCCCTTGTTGTGGGTTTCCGCGAACTGCTGCCATGGGTTGTTTTTGCACTGCTTCAGGCCCAGGGAGATACGACGACGTTCTTCGTCGATATCCAGAACCATCACTTCCACTACATCGCCAACGTTAACAACTTTGGATGGGTGGATGTTTTTGTTGGTCCAGTCCATTTCGGAAACGTGTACCAGACCTTCAACGCCTTCTTCGATTTCAACGAAGCAGCCGTAGTCAGTCAGGTTGGTCACGCGACCAGTCAGTTTGGTACCTTCTGGGTAACGCTTAGCGATAGCTACCCATGGATCTTCGCCCAGCTGTTTCAGGCCGAGGGATACACGAGTACGCTCGCGGTCGAACTTCAGCACTTTAACAGTGATTTCGTCGCCCACGTTCACGATTTCGCTTGGGTGCTTAACGCGTTTCCACGCCATGTCGGTGATGTGCAGCAGGCCATCAACGCCGCCCAGGTCAACGAATGCGCCGTAGTCAGTGAGGTTCTTAACGATACCTTTGACTTCCATGCCTTCCTGCAGGTTTTCCAGCAGCTGATCGCGTTCTGCGCTGTTTTCGGATTCGATAACGGCACGACGGGAAACAACAACGTTGTTACGCTTCTGGTCCAGCTTGATTACTTTGAACTCAAGCTCTTTGCCTTCGAGGTGCAGGGTGTCACGGACTGGACGAACGTCTACCAGAGAACCTGGCAGGAACGCACGAATACCATTCAGCTCAACAGTGAAGCCACCTTTAACTTTGCCGTTGATAACACCGACCACAGTTTCAGCTTCTTCGTAAGCTTTCTCCAGCGTGATCCATGCTTCGTGACGTTTAGCTTTCTCACGAGACAGCAGGGTTTCGCCGAAGCCGTCTTCTACTGCGTCCAGAGCAACGTCAACTTCGTCACCCACCTGGATTTCCAGCTCGCCCTGGGCGTTTTTGAACTGCTCTGCCGGAATGGCGGACTCAGATTTCAGACCGGCGTCAACCAGTACTACGTCTTTGTCGATAGCAACAACAACACCGCGAACGATGGAACCCGGACGGGTTTCGATTTCTTTTAAGGATTCTTCAAACAGTTGAGCAAAAGATTCAGTCATGTTTAATCTTCAGGTTAATATTAACGTCCACCTGGCTCCGTGCCGGATGGGGTTGTTTCACATACCCGCCGTCAATCCATTGCAGCGGGGGTACTGCTAAATCGGTCGCGATTACGCGAGTGCCAGTTTTTGGCGCGCATATTGTAGCGCTTTTTCAATCACTTGCTCAATAGTTAAACTGGTGGAATCCAGAACTAATGCATCTTCTGCAGGAACAAGTGGGGCGACGGCGCGGTTACGATCGCGGTCATCGCGCTCTTTTATCTCGGATAAAAGGCGATCAAAGTTAACACTAAACCCCTTCTCCTGCAACTGAAGCATGCGGCGTTGCGCACGTTCTTCCGAAGAGGCGTCAAGGAAAATTTTCACCGGCGCATCAGGGAATACCACGGTTCCCATATCACGCCCGTCCGCAATCAGACCCGGGGCTTCACGGAACGCGCGCTGACGGCGTAACAGCGCCTCACGAACGCGCGGGAAGGCCGCCACCTGGGAGGCGGCATTCGCCACTTCCTGCGTACGAATTTCGCCGCTCACGTCTTCCCCTTCCAGGATGACTTCGAGGTTGCCATCGGTCGACACGAAACGCACATCCAGATGCGCCGCCAACGGAACCAGCGCCTCTTCAGAGGCTACATCCACATGATGATGCAGTGCAGCCAGCGCCAGCACGCGATAGATTGCTCCCGAATCTAAAAGATGCCATTGCAATGCTTCTGCCATCGCTTTGCACAGCGTACCTTTCCCTGCGCCACTAGGCCCATCAATGGTGATTACCGGGGCAACTGCCGTCATCTTTTTCTCCTTAAATAAGGCATACCGTTTACATAAACGCCGCGCATTATACGCGCCAACGTGCGCAACTGTTACCTTTGCGTGCAAATTAGGGAATTAATGAAGCAGAGTGTAGAAGAAATGGGCGTGAATGAACGTCAGGAAGCGTAAGCAAATGCCGCATCGGGCGATGCGGCACGCTGTTATCAGGCCAGCGTACTGATGCGGGCCAGCTGCTCGAAGTAGTCCGGGAAGGTTTTCGCCGTACATTTTGGATCGAGGATGGTCACCGCGGTATCGGACAGCGCCACCAGCGAGAAGCACATCGCCATACGGTGATCGTTGTAGGTCCCAATTTCCGCGAACTGCAGTTTTGCCGGAGGTGTAACGCGAATGTAGTCTTCGCCCTCTTCCACTTCAGCTCCCACCTTACGCAACTCGGTGGCCATTGCGAACAGACGATCGGTCTCTTTCACGCGCCAGTTGTAGATGTTACGCAGCGTGGTGGTGCCTTTTGCAAACAGCGCCGCCGTGGCGATGGTCATCGCCGCATCCGGGATATGGTTCATGTCCATATCAATGGCCTTCAATTCACCGTGTGTACAGGAGATGAAATCATCGCCCCAGGTGACAATGGCGCCCATTTTCTCCAGCACGTCAGCAAAACGAATATCGCCCTGCACGCTGTTACGGCCAATGCCGGTCACTTTCACCGTGCCACCTTTAATCGCCCCGGCAGCCAGGAAATACGAAGCGGAAGAGGCATCCCCTTCCACCAGGTAATGGCCCGGAGACTGATATTGCTGGGCGCCGCGAACGACAAAACGCTGATAAGCCTGGTTTTCAACCTCTACACCGAAGGTCTTCATCAGATGCAGCGTAATATCAATGTACGGTTTGGAAACCAGATCGCCCTTAATAGTGATAACGGTATCCTGCGGTGCCAGCGGTGCGGTCATCAGCAGCGCCGTCAGAAACTGGCTGGATACGCTACCGTCAACCTCGACGTTACCGCCGGTAAAGCCCCCGCGCAGACGCAGGGGTGGATAATTCTCTTGCTCCAGATACTCAATCTGCGCGCCGCCCTGACGAAGGGCATCCACCAGATGGCCGATCGGGCGCTCTTTCATGCGCGGCTCGCCTGTCAGGACAATGTTGTTACTGCCCAGACACAGCGCTGCCGCCAGCGGACGCATTGCGGTCCCCGCGTTACCCAGAAACAGTTCAAGCTCATCAGCCGAGCGTAGCGCGCCACCGTTCCCCGTCACCTCGCAGCGGGTACGGTCGTCAGACAGCGTGTAATGAACTCCCAACGCTTTCAGCGCATTGAGCATATGGCGCACGTCATCGCTGTCCAGCAGGTTCGTGAGGACGGTGGTGCCGTTTGCCAGAGCTGCCAGCAGCAGAGCGCGGTTCGAGACACTTTTTGAACCAGGCAGATTGATGGTGCCATCTACCCGCGCGATAGGTTGTAACGTCAGGGATTCCATGAAACTTATCTCAACTCAACATAATAAAAACCCCGCAGCAGGGCTACGGGGGTGAAAACAGCGCAATTAACCGTGGCGACGTTCGAAGTCAATCATGAAATCGGTCAGCGCTTTAACGCCTTCCAGCGGCATGGCGTTATAGATGGAGGCACGCATGCCGCCCACCACTCGGTGGCCTTTCAGCGCGTGCAGACCTGCCGCGAAGGACTCTTCCAGGAAGACTTTATCCAGGTTGCTGTCCGCCAGCTGGAACGGCACGTTCATGCGCGAACGGTTGGCTTTCGCCACATCGTTACGATAGAAATCGCTCTTATCAATCACGCCGTACAGCAGCTCGGCTTTCTGCTGATTAACCTTGTCCATCTGCGCCACACCGCCGTTTTGCTTCAGCCATTTGAAGACCAGGCCGGACAGGTACCAGGCAAACGTCGGCGGGGTGTTGAACATGGAGTCGTTATCGTTCAGCACGGTGTAATCGAGAATCGACGGGCAGGATTTATGCGCTTTACCCAGCAGGTCTTCGCGCACGATGACGATAGTCAGGCCAGCAGGGCCGATATTTTTCTGCGCGCCCGCATAAATTACACCGTAGCGACTGACGTCAATTGGCGCAGAAAGAATGGTGGAGGAGAAATCTGCGGCAACCACTACGTCTTTGCCGAAGTTCGGGGTCTCGTCGATGGCGATACCGTCGATGGTTTCGTTCGGGCAGTAGTGAAGATACGCAGCGTTGTCAGAGAGTTGCCACTCGCTCATGGGCTTCACGGCGCGCAGACCGTCAACGGTCACTTTGGCGTCGATAACATTCGGCGTGCAGTACTTGTGCGCTTCTTTCACCGCACTGGCCGCCCAGTAGCCCGCATCAACGTAGTCCGCCGTCGTTTTATCACCAAGGATGTTCAGCGGCACGCCAGCAAACTGGCCGCGTCCGCCGCCATGGCAGAACAATACTTTGTAGTTCGAGGGAATATTCAGCAGATCGCGAAAATCCTTTTCTGCCTCTTCCGCCACCTGAATAAACTCTTTACCCCGGTGGCTGATTTCCATCACCGACGTCCCCAGACCGTTCCAGTCACAAAGTTCCTGTTGAGCCTGTTTAAGCACGTCTGCCGGTAACATTGCCGGACCTGAACTGAAATTAAAGACTTGAGCCATTTCCCCTCACCACGCTAAAAGCCATAAGTTATAACTGTGGATATCGGTTTTATCATTCAGTGACACGCGCCGCAATGTCTAAAACTTATGACCGGTGAAATGTGCCCCGCGTCACACAAAACAATCTGCCGCCTCGCTATCGCAAAACCGACAAAATGGCTGTCAGGTGATCCGTTTAGCCCGGCTAACCTTCGTCCATTCCGGATTTGCACAACGAGGGCATAATTGACGATCGCCAGGCTTCATGGCCACAACATGGCTACATCTTACGCAAGCGTAATCCCCTGCTTCGGGGACCGTCCTGAAACGCTCGATCAGCATATCCGGCAAAATACAGAGACCAGGCTTTACGTCCTCATCCGCGTAGTAATAGACGCTGATCTGCCCGTTAGTTTCCATTATCGCCAGACGCACCTGCCCGAGCTGTTCCACGCTGTTCAGGCGCAGCTCCATAAAGAACTCAAACTCGGTCATATTGGCACTCTGGACATTTTCCCAGGCCAGCTGACCGTCCTCGACGATCACGACCGGCTTTCCTTCAAGCAGATCTTCCAGCTTTTCGCTTTTCGACATCAGCCACATCACCAGGCGATAGAGGAGCGCCAGTGAGACAAAAACGATAAACACCGGCACCATCGGCACATCATCATAAAAAGCGACATCCCCCGCCGCTGAACCCAGCGTCAGGATGATCAATACTTCAAAAAGCGACATCTGCCGCACGCCGCGACGACCGGTGATTTTAAGAAACAGGAAGACCAGAACGAAGGTATACAGACTACGCAGCGCCACTTCGCCTAAAAATTCGGGAGGGACTTTATCAAACGCCATCCGCTGGAGATCGAATGCTTTCATTTTTCTATGCCTTAACAGTGAGTTACTGACAGTAAGCATAGCCCAGTCTTTTATTTTCGCCGGAGATAGCACCTGTCACGCAAAACCCGTATCATTGCGCGCTTTACGTACGATAAAAGTGAACGCCATGACTCAAACGTTTATCCCCGGCAAAGACGCCGCCCTGGAAGATTCCATCGCTCGCTTCCAGCAGAAACTGACCGACCTGGGTTTTAACATCGAAGAAGCCTCCTGGCTCAATCCGGTGCCGCATGTCTGGTCCGTACATATTCGCGATAAAGACTGTGCCCTGTGCTTTACCAACGGTAAAGGCGCGACAAAAAAAGCGGCACTGGCCTCTGCGCTGGGTGAGTATTTTGAGCGTCTGTCCACCAACTACTTCTTCGCCGATTTCTGGCTGGGTGAAACCATCGCTAACGGCCCGTTCGTTCACTACCCGAATGAAAAATGGTTCCCGCTGACCGAAGATGACGAACTGCCGGAAGGTATCCTGGATACGCGTCTGCGTGCGTTTTACGATCCTGAAAACGAACTGACCGCCAGCATGCTGATCGATCTGCAGTCCGGTAACGAAGATCGCGGTATTTGCGCCCTGCCATTCACCCGTCAGTCGGATGAGCAGACCGTCTATATCCCGATGAACATCGTCGGCAACCTGTACGTGTCTAACGGCATGTCCGCCGGTAATACCCGCAATGAAGCGCGCGTGCAGGGTCTGTCTGAAGTCTTCGAACGCCACATTAAAAACCGCATTATTGCCGAATCCATCAGCCTGCCTGAAATTCCGGCAGACGTGCTGGCGCGTTATCCGGGCGTGGTGGAATCCATCGCCAAACTGGAAGCCGAAGGTTTCCCAATCTTTGCGTATGACGGCTCGCTGGGCGGTAAATACCCGGTTATCTGCGTTGTGCTGTTTAACCCGACAAATGGCACCTGCTTCGCCTCCTTCGGCGCACATCCGGACTTCGGCGTAGCGCTGGAACGTACCGTGACCGAACTGCTGCAGGGCCGTAGCCTGAAAGACCTCGACGTGTTTACGCCGCCAACGTTCGACGATGAAGAAGTGGCTGAGCATACCAATCTGGAAACCCACTTCATCGACTCCAGCGGTTTGATCTCATGGGATCTGTTCAAACAGGACGCAGACTATCCTTTCGTGGACTGGAGCTTTGCCGGTACCACGGAAGAAGAGTTCGCCACGCTGATGGCCATCTTCAAATCCGAAGATAAAGAAGTCTACATTGCCGACTACGAGCACCTGGGCGTCTATGCGTGCCGTATTATTGTTCCTGGCATGTCCGACATCTACCCTGCTGAAGATCTGTGGCTGGCGAATAACAGCATGGGCGCGCATCTGCGTGAAACGCTGCTGGCACTGCCGGGCAGCGAATGGGAAAAAGAGGATTATCTGAACCTGATCGCCCAGCTGGACGAGGAAGGCCACGATGACTTCACACGCGTACGCGAGCTGCTCGGTCTGGCCACCGGCAAAGATAACGGCTGGTATACCCTGCGCATCGGCGAGCTGAAAGCGATGCTGGCGCTGGCGGGCGGCGATCTGGATCAGGCCCTGGCCTGGACCGAGTGGACCATGGAGTTTAACCAGTCGGTCTTCTCTGCCGAGCGCACCAACTATTACCGCTGCCTGCAAACCCTCCTACTTCTCGCGCAGGAAGAGGATCGTGAGCCGCTGCAGTATCTGAATGCTTTTGTGCGCATGTACGGTGCCGAGGCGGTAGAAGCGGCCAGCGCGGCGCTGAGCGGTGAAGAGCCGTTCTACGGTCTGCAGGCTGTTGACAGCGATCTAAAAGCCTTCCCGGCGCATCAGTCGCTGCTGAAGGCCTATGAGAAGCTGCAGAAAGCGAAAGCCGCTTACTGGTCAAAATAAGCGCACATAACATTACCAGCAGTAGGCGTATTCAATCAGCTGGGCTATATTACGGGGCAATTTCATTGCCCCTTTTTTTATTTTCTTCGGCAATGACTGTTGATTGTAATAATAAAGTTAATCATGGGTAAATATAATAATATCTATCCGGACTTTACTGTTACTTTTTATGGCTAATACTCCATATTAATTAACTGTTTCAGAGGTGGCCGAACGAAAAAATTCAACTCTTTTCACAACTTTTAAAATTTATTTTTATACGGATAATCAAACACTTACTCCGCATTTGGTGTAAAACCATACACACTGCGGGCCTATAAGCCAGGCGAGATATGATCTATATCAATTTCTCTTCTATAATGCTTTGTTAGTATCTCGTCGCCGACTTAATAAAGAGAGAGTTAGTGTGAAAGCTGACAACCCTTTTGATCTTTTACTCCCCGCTGCGATGGCAAAAGTCGCCGAAGAAGCGGGTGTCTATAAAGCAACGAAACACCCGATGAAGACGTTCTATCTGGCGATCACGGCTGGTGTGTTCATCTCTATCGCTTTCGTCTTCTACATCACCGCCACCACCGGTACTGCCGGAATGCCTTTTGGCATGGCCAAACTGATTGGCGGCATTTGCTTCTCACTGGGTCTGATTCTTTGCGTCATTTGCGGTGCCGATCTCTTCACCTCAACGGTGCTGATTGTCGTGGCAAAGGCCAGCGGAAGAATTACCTGGGGTCAGCTGGCACGTAACTGGCTTAACGTCTACGTGGGTAACCTGGTTGGCTGTCTGCTCTTTGTTTTGTTGATGTGGCTTTCTGGCGAGTACATGACCGCCAACGGCGGCTGGGGACTGAACGTCCTGCAAACCGCCGACCACAAAATGCACCACACATTTATTGAAGCCGTTGCTCTCGGCATCCTCGCGAACCTGATGGTCTGCCTGGCTGTATGGATGAGCTACTCCGGTCGTAGCCTGATGGACAAAGCCTTAATCATGGTTCTGCCGGTTGCGATGTTTGTTGCCAGCGGCTTTGAGCACAGTATCGCGAATATGTTCATGATTCCAATGGGCATTGTCATCCGCGACTTTGCAAGCCCGGAGTTCTGGACCGCAGTTGGTTCATCCCCGGAAAGTTTCTCTCACCTGACTATTATGAATTTCATTACTGATAACCTGATCCCTGTCACTATCGGGAACATTATCGGTGGGGGTCTGTTAGTTGGGTTGACATACTGGGTCATTTACCTGCGTGGCGACGATCATCATTGATGGTTTTCTCAGGCAGTAAATAAAAAATCCACTTAAGAAGGTAGGTGTTACATGTCCGAGCTTAATGAAAAGTTAGCCACAGCCTGGGAAGGTTTTGCGAAAGGTGACTGGCAGAATGAAGTCAACGTACGTGACTTCATTCAGAAAAACTATACCCCGTATGAAGGTGACGAATCCTTCCTGGCTGGCGCAACTGAAGCGACCACCAAGCTGTGGGACAGCGTGATGGAAGGCGTTAAACTGGAAAACCGCACTCACGCGCCAGTTGATTTTGACACCTCCGTGGCTTCCACCATCACTTCTCACGACGCTGGCTATATCAACAAAGCCCTTGAGAAAATCGTTGGTCTGCAGACTGAAGCACCACTGAAACGCGCAATCATCCCGTTCGGTGGTATTAAAATGGTTGAAGGTTCCTGCAAAGCGTATAACCGCGAGCTGGACCCAATGCTGAAAAAAATCTTCACCGAATACCGCAAAACCCATAACCAGGGCGTATTCGATGTTTACACCAAAGACATTCTGAACTGCCGTAAATCTGGCGTTCTGACTGGTCTGCCAGATGCCTATGGCCGTGGCCGTATCATCGGTGACTACCGTCGCGTTGCGCTGTACGGTATCGACTTCCTGATGAAAGACAAGTACGCGCAGTTTGTTTCCCTGCAGTCCGATCTGGAAAACGGCGTAAACCTGGAAGCGACTATCCGTCTGCGTGAAGAGATTGCTGAACAGCACCGCGCGCTGGGTCAGATCAAAGAAATGGCAGCGAAATACGGCTGCGATATCTCTGGTCCTGCAACCAACGCTCAGGAAGCTATCCAGTGGACCTACTTCGGCTACCTGGCCGCAGTTAAGTCTCAGAACGGTGCCGCAATGTCCTTCGGTCGCGTATCCACCTTCCTGGATGCCTACATCGAACGTGACCTGAAAGCTGGCAAAATTACCGAGCAAGACGCACAGGAAATGATTGACCACCTGGTCATGAAACTGCGTATGGTTCGCTTCCTGCGTACCCCTGAGTACGATGAGCTGTTCTCCGGTGACCCAATCTGGGCAACTGAATCTATCGGTGGTATGGGCGTTGATGGTCGTACTCTGGTAACTAAAAACAGCTTCCGCTTCCTGAACACCCTGTACACCATGGGTCCTTCTCCGGAGCCGAACATCACCGTTCTCTGGTCTGAAAAACTGCCTCTGAACTTCAAGAAATTCGCTGCTAAAGTGTCCATCGACACCTCTTCTCTGCAGTACGAGAACGATGACCTGATGCGTCCGGACTTCAACAACGACGATTACGCTATCGCTTGCTGCGTAAGCCCAATGGTTGTTGGTAAACAAATGCAGTTCTTCGGTGCGCGTGCAAACCTGGCGAAAACCATGCTGTACGCTATCAACGGCGGCGTTGATGAAAAACTGAAAATGCAGGTGGGGCCTAAGTCTGAGCCGATCAAAGGCGATGTTCTGAACTTCGACGAAGTCATGGACCGCATGGATCACTTCATGGACTGGCTGGCTAAACAGTATGTCACTGCGCTGAACGTTATCCACTACATGCACGACAAGTACAGCTACGAAGCCTCTCTGATGGCGCTGCACGACCGTGACGTTATCCGCACCATGGCGTGTGGTATCGCAGGTCTGTCCGTTGCTGCTGACTCCCTGTCTGCAATCAAATATGCGAAAGTTAAACCAATTCGTGACGAAGATGGTCTGGCTATCGACTTCGAAATCGAAGGCGAATACCCGCAGTTTGGTAACAACGACGCTCGCGTGGATGACATGGCGGTTGACCTGGTAGAACGTTTCATGAAGAAAATTCAGAAACTCACTACCTACCGTAACGCTATCCCGACTCAGTCTGTTCTGACCATCACCTCTAACGTTGTGTATGGTAAGAAAACCGGTAACACCCCAGACGGTCGTCGTGCTGGCGCGCCATTCGGCCCAGGTGCTAACCCAATGCACGGTCGTGACCAGAAAGGTGCTGTTGCCTCTCTGACATCCGTTGCGAAACTGCCGTTTGCTTACGCGAAAGATGGTATCTCCTATACCTTCTCTATCGTGCCAAACGCGCTGGGTAAAGACGACGAAGTGCGTAAAACAAACCTCGCGGGTCTGATGGATGGTTACTTCCACCACGAAGCGTCCATCGAAGGTGGTCAGCACCTGAACGTGAACGTAATGAACCGTGAAATGCTGCTCGACGCGATGGAACACCCTGAGAAATATCCTCAGCTGACCATCCGCGTATCTGGCTACGCAGTACGTTTTAACTCCCTGACCAAAGAACAGCAGCAGGACGTTATCACCCGTACTTTCACTCAGTCCATGTAAGTGGAAATGACTGAAATCACGCGTTAAAAAGCGTACAATAAAGGCTCCACGTCAGTGGGGCCTTTTTAGCACCCTCTCCACCTCAGTCTCTTTTGTCCGCTATCTATACTTTATGGATATCAGCCAAAACAGACTTCAACACAGCCGGTTTTGAGCTGTGCATACACAGGCCCCGGACGGGCCGATGCTGGAGATATCACCGCAATGTCAACTATTGGTCGCATTCACTCCTTTGAATCCTGTGGCACCGTCGATGGCCCGGGTATCCGCTTTATTACCTTTTTCCAGGGCTGCCTGATGCGCTGCCTGTACTGCCATAACCGCGACACCTGGGACACGCACGGCGGGAAAGAAGTGACCGTCGACGATCTGATGAAAGAGGTGGTGACCTACCGCCACTTTATGAACGCGTCCGGCGGCGGTGTGACGGCGTCCGGTGGCGAGGCCATTCTTCAGGCCGAGTTTGTCCGCGACTGGTTCCGCGCCTGCCACAAAGAAGGTATTCATACCTGCCTCGACACGAACGGTTTTGTGCGCCGCTACGATCCCGTTATTGATGAATTGCTCGAAGTGACCGATCTGGTGATGCTCGATCTCAAACAGATGAACGACGAGATCCACCAGAATCTGGTTGGCGTGTCCAACCACCGTACGCTGGAGTTTGCTAAATATATCTCAGCGAAAGGCATTAAAACCTGGATCCGCTACGTGGTGGTCCCAGGCTGGTCAGATGACGACGATTCCGCGCACCGCCTGGGCGAATTTACCCGCGACATGGGCAACCTCGAGAAAATTGAGCTTCTGCCCTACCATGAACTGGGAAAACATAAATGGGTGGCAATGGGCGAAGAATATAAGCTTGATGGCGTGAAGCCGCCGAAGAAAGAGACAATGGAGCGCGTGAAAGGTATTCTTGAACAGTACGGTCACAAAGTAATGTATTAGTATTAAAGAAAAGGCCCGGTAAAAACCGGGCCTTATTTATTCTATTTGAACACACCGTTAATAATGGTCGTCACCACAGCCGTGCTGAGTGCAATTAAGACCAGATCGTCACCGACCACGCGCCATTCATAGCCAGGATAGGAAGGCAGCTGGTCCAGCATAGAAGCCGGCACGGTTTTCTTCGCAATCCCCGGAGGCAGTGGTTTACCGCGTGCAAGGTTTTTCGCAATGCCCGGAGGCAGTGACTCATAGCCGGTTAAACCATAGTTCACCGCCAGATGACGGGCATGATCGAAGCTTACACGAGCATCGACATCATCGCTGACGCTTTTATTTGATTTACCCGGGTTGTCTGTATTGTGTTTACTACCATGGGTACTGGAATTTCCGTTACCGTGATTTCCGGAATTGCCGTGATTACCACCATTACCTTGTCCGCCACTGTTACCGTGACCACCACCGCCATTCCCGTTTCCAGGATTAGCCATGACCGGTGCTGTAGCAAACGTTAAAGACAACACTACTGCCAGTGCGGTAGTGGTTAAACGACGTGTAGCCATGATTGCTGCCTTTTAGTGATAGAACTCACCTGAATTATCGCCTGGCGCGGTAAACAAACAATGCGTAAAAGTCTTAGATGTGATGGGGACAATAAAGCCAGTCGATGACTGGCTTTTATTTAATCAGGCATGGGCCACTGGCGTTGGATGTTCGCCCGCTTTGCGCAGCAGCATCAGGAGATAAATAAACGACACGCTGGCGATCATGATGAACAGCAAATTGTCTGAATAATTCTGCATTAGCATCGCGGTAAACGTCGGCCCTAATAAACTGCCGATGGTATAGCTCAGTAAAAGCGCCTGGTTCATGGCCACCAGCTGATGATGTTCCACTTTCTCACAGGCCCAGGCCATCGCGACCGGATAGAGCGTGAAACCGGCAGCCCCAAGAATAAACAGCGCCGGTGCCATCGCGGCGTTGCTGAGCATGGCGAGGCATCCCATGATCACCACGAAGACCTGAACGCGCAGCACCAGCAGGCGGCCAAAACGGTCCGCCAGACGGCCAATAGGCCACTGGCCGAGAATGCCCGCACTCACCATCACCGCCATCCAGAAGCCGATCCCGGAATCGCTGACGCCCTGATGGTTCAGATAGAGCGGCATCAGGCCATAGAGCGAGCCCAGTACAATCCCGGAAATAATGCAGCCGTTTACCCCCAGACGTGCCTGCCGGAGTCTCAGCATTGGCCAGACGTGGGTGGCTTCCTGATGTTCGCTGTTCTGGTTCACAATACGCGTGAAGAGCAGCGGCAGGATCGCGGCCAGCACCATACCCGTCACCCACGGCAGAACGCTCATCAGGTCGGTTGGCAGCTTGCTGACCATCAGCTGTCCCAGCACGGTCCCCACGTAGTACACCATCATATAGGCTGCCAGCAGGCGCCCGCGGTTGCGCGACGTGCCGCTGCACATTAACGCACTTTCAACGACCACCCAAATCATCGCGCAGCCTACGCCGGCGATAAAACGCCACACCATCCAGCTCCAGAAGCCGACCATCAGGCCCAGCCCCGCACACCCGGCAGCGAAAATCAGCGAGGCCAGGTAATAGCTGCGGTTAAAGCCTAAGCGCTTAATAAGGCTCCCGGTCACCAGCGTCCCCAGCAGGTTTCCGGTAAAAAAGGACGAGCTGACCATACCCACCTGCCAGGTCGGTAAGTTTTCATGGGCGAGCCACAGCGGAACGAGCGTATTTAACACTGCGATCGCCAGGGTCAACAGCAGCAGGCCACAGAGCAACAGCAGCACTGGCCGGGTATAGGTGGTCATGGATTAAAAGCCGTGAGGAAGTTCAGATTTCGTGCGCATCATGCCACTGGCAAAAACAAAGTCAATCCACTGACTTAGCTGCCAGGCACAATATGTTCCCTGTCGATTTAAAAAACTTATCCTGCTAATGCCACGCCTGCTATAGATATTAATTATGTCTCTGTTTTTGTTTATTAATGGCCTAAATTAAAACAAAACGACAGTCGAAAAATTTCATGATCGAAAAAAAGAAAAGCCGGGCGCTCTGACCCGGCTTTACAGAAGGGATGACCGTATTAACTGGCGACAGCCATACCCACGGTCATATGCAATCCGTAGAATACCCCACGGCCAATCAGTTCGCCCGCCAGGACGAGTACAAAGGCCAGTGACAGCAGCGGCAGCGCGGGCTGATAACCTTTGAGCTGCGGGGCAATCCAGAATACCAATGCCGCGACCAGCAGAACGACACGCCAGGCCATTAGCGAACCGTAATCCGGCACCAGGGCAGACGCCTGCTGAATCGAACTGTGAATGGTTGCCAGTTCAGCGCCCTGCATCAGGGCAACCATAGCACTCACGACCAGCGCCAGCAGCGAAACGGCAGGCAGCAAGCGCATAGCCCAACCGTCTACCCCCGCCACGCGCAGCAACAGATAGCCCAGCAGCGGTCCGCCGATAAACATGGTCAGGAAGAAGCTCATTGGCGTCCAGACGGTGTACCAGGTGGGAACCGTGTCGATGGTGTTATAGACGCGCACCATCATCCACACGAACACCACACCCAGCACCATGGTCACGATCAGCCACAGGCTGCGTAGAGCCGCAGGCAGCTTCTTCATTGCGGCCAGCAGCCAGCCCAGCCCGCCAACGGCAAAGAAAATCGCCCCGCTGGCAATCTCATTACTCAGGGACGAGGCGCCCACACGATTCAGAGAATTAAATGCGCGCATCGGCGATCCCAGGTGCAGCGTAGAAGCAATGAACCCAATCCCCATGAGCACCCACAGGCCAAACATGCTCAACACTAAACGCTGCTGCTGTTCGCCGCTGAGATTGCCCTTCAGCAGCGCCAGCGCGAGCACAATGAAGCCACCAGCCACGCACTGACCAAAGACCGTGAAGATCATCAGCGGCCATTCATGCCATCCACTTCCCATCTCACACCTCCTTCGGATTTGCCAGGTAGCCGGTGGTATCACCTGTAGGACGGCTGTTGGCGTTAGGTTTAATCACAATACTCGGCTTCGTGAAGTGCGCAGACGGCAGGGGAGCCACTGCGGCAAGCTGACCGTGTTTTTGACGCAGCTCTTCAACAGGGCCGAAGTCCAGCGCGCGCAGCGGGCAGGATTCGACGCAAATCGGCTTTTTGCCCTCTGCGACGCGGGTGTGGCAGCCATCGCATTTGGTCATATGCCCTTTCGCGGCGTTGTACTGCGGTGCGCCGTAGGGGCAGGCCATATGGCAATAGCGACAGCCGATGCAAACATCTTCATCCACCACCACAAAACCGTCTTCGCGCTTATGCATCGCGCCGCTCGGGCAGACCTTGGTACAGGCGGGATCTTCACAGTGGTTACAGGCAATCGACAGGTAATAAGCGAACACGTTCTGATGCCAGACGCCGTTATCTTCCTGCCAGTCGCCCCCGGCGTATTCGTAGATACGACGGAAGCTCACGTCCGGAGTCAGGTCTTTGTAATCTTTACAGGCCAGCTCGCAGGTTTTGCACCCGGTGCAACGGCTGGAATCAATAAAAAATCCATACTGAGTTGTCATCGGTTACTCCTTAAACCTTTTCAACCTGGACAAGGTTTGTGTGGGATGGGTTGCCTTTCGCCAGCGGAGACGGGCGCTGCGTGGTCAGTACGTTAATACTGCCAGCCTGATCGATGCCCTTTGCATCCGGCCTGTACCAGGCGCCTTCCCCCAGCGCCACCACGCCGGGCATCATGCGCGGGGTCACTTTGGCTTCAATACGGACCTCACCGCGGCCGTTAAAGATCCGCACGCGATCGCCATTGCTGATACCGCGCGCTTTGGCATCCATCGGGTTGATCCACATCTCCTGTCGACAGGCCGCTTTCAGGACATCGACGTTACCGTAGGTGGAGTGAACACGCGCTTTGTAGTGGAAACCGGTCAGTTGCAGCGGGAATTTCGCCGTCAGTGGATCGTTATAGTTTTCAAAACCCGGCGTGTAGATCGGCAGCGGATCGATAACGTCCCCTTCCGGCAGCTCCCAGGTAGAGGCGATTTTTGCCAGCTCTTCGGAGTAGATTTCGATTTTGCCCGACGGCGTGGTTAGCGGGTTCGCCTGCGGATCTTCACGGAACGCTTTGTACGCCACGTGATGCCCTTCCGGGTCACGCTGTTTGTACATACCCTGCTTGCGGAAGGTATCGAAGTCCGGCAGATCGGGGATCGCTTTACGGGAGAGCGCGTGAAGATGGCGCATCCACCCTTCCTGAGTACGCCCCTCGGTAAACTGCTGCTCTACACCAAGCCGTTTCGCCAGTTCGGAGGTCATTTCATAGATGGTTTTGCACTCAAAACGCGGCTTGATGGCCTGGTCGGTGAAGATCACATAGGACATGTTGCCGCAGGAGGCATCCAGCGCGAAATCCATCTGCTCAGAGGCGGTGCAGTCCGGCAGCAGAATATCGGCATATTTTGCCGAGGAGGTCATGTGGCAGTCGATCACCACAATCATCTCGCACTTCTTGTCGTCCTGCAGGATTTCATGGGTACGGTTGATTTCGGAGTGCTGGTTGATAAGACAGTTGCCGGCATAGTTCCAGATCATCTTGATCGGCACATCCAGCTTGTCCTTGCCGCGCACACCGTCGCGCAGGGCGGTCATTTCCGGGCCACGTTCAATCGCATCGGTCCACATAAACATGGAGATGCTGGTCTTCACGGGGTTGTCCAGGGTCGGCATCCGTTCAAACGGCAGCGAGTACGAACCTTCACGCGCGCCGGTATTACCGCCGTGAATACCGACGTTGCCGGTCAGAATAGAGAGCATAGAGATAGCGCGGGTGGCAATTTCGCCGTTCGCATGGCGCTGCGGGCCCCAGCCCTGGCTGATGTAGGCAGGTTTGGCTGAGCCAATTTCACGTGCCAGCTGCACAATACGTTCCGCCGGAATACCGGTGATGGTAGATGCCCACGCCGGCGTTTTCGCTACGCCGTCGCTGCCCTGGCCGAGAATATACGCTTTGTAATGCCCGTTTGCTGGCGCGCTGGCCGGCAGGGTTTTCTCGTCATAGCCGACGCAGTATTTATCCAGGAAAGGCTGATCGACGAGGTTTTCGGTGATCATCACCCAGGCCAGTGCGGAGACCAGCGCCGCATCGGTCCCCGGACGAATGGGGATCCATTCATCTTCGCGCCCTGCACCGGTGTCGGTATAGCGCGGATCGATGATGATCATGCGGGCATTGGATTTGGCGCGGGCCTGTTCCAGATAGTAGGTCACCCCGCCGCCGCTCATACGCGTTTCACCCGGGTTGTTACCGAACAGCACGACCAGCTTACTGTTTTCGATATCCGACGGGCTGTTGCCGTCCGCCCAGCCACCATAGGTGTAGTTCAGGCCAGCGGCGATCTGCGCCGAGGAGTAATCACCGTAGTGATTGAGGTAACCGCCGCAGCAATTCATCAGGCGCGCTACCAGCGTTTTACCCGGTGGCCAGGAGCGGGTCAGCGTGCCGCCGAGTGTCCCGGTGCCATAGTTCAGGTAGATGGATTCGTTGCCGTACTCTTTGATCAAACGCTGCATATTGCTGGCGATGATATCGTAGGCTTCATCCCAGCTAATCCGCTCGAACTTCCCTTCTCCACGCTTACCGACGCGTTTCATCGGGTATTTCAGACGGTCCGGGTTATACACGCGACGACGCATGGAACGGCCACGCAGACAAGCCCGAACCTGATGTAATCCTTCGTAGCTATCGTCGCCGGTATTATCGGTTTCGACATACTTAATTTCGCCGTCCACCACGTGCATACGCAGGGGACAACGGCTACCACAGTTGACGGTACAGGCACTCCACACCACTTTTTCCGGCGTGGTGGCTGGGGAGAGTGCCTCTGCCGCCGATGCCAGTCGGGTAAAAGGGAGCGTGAAGGCGCTGCTGGCTACAGCCAGACCGCCTATTGCCGTGGTTTTCATCAACCCACGGCGAGTGACCTCGGCAGCCATGAGTGCTTCAGGCGCGTTGATTTTCATAGAAACTCACTTTGGTTGCTCACAAAGAAAAGAGAGGCGGCGCGAACCGCAACATAGCTTTATAGATATCGAATTTCCGGGTATTCAGCTTTTTATGCTGACTTTCATTCGCAACAGTATTACTACTTTGGAGGGAGGGGGTATTGCGTCGTATCAATTCACAGACATAAAAAAAGCGCCCGCAGGCGCTTTTTTGTTTTGAGGCAAATCATTAGCCGATGTACTGCAGGCCTTTCATGTATGGACGCAGCACTTCAGGGATCTCGATGCGACCATCTGCCTGCTGGTAGTTTTCCATCACAGCAACCAGCGTACGGCCAACCGCCAGACCAGAACCATTCAGGGTGTGCACCAGACGGGTTTTCTTGTCAGATTTGCTGCGGCAGCGTGCCTGCATACGGCGCGCCTGGAAATCCCAGACGTTAGAGCAGGAGGAGATTTCACGGTAGGTGTTCTGCGCAGGCACCCACACTTCAAGGTCGAAGGTTTTGCGGGCGCCAAAGCCCATATCACCGGTGCACAGGGCCATACGACGGTACGGCAGACCCAGCAGCTCCAGCACTTTCTCGGCGTGACCGGTCATCTCTTCCAGCGCATCCATGGAATCTTCAGGACGGACGATCTGCACCATCTCAACTTTATCAAACTGGTGCATACGGATCAGACCGCGCGTGTCGCGACCGTAGGAGCCTGCTTCAGAACGGAAGCACGGAGAGTGCGCCGTCAGTTTGATCGGCAGATCGTCTTCATCGATGATCTCATCACGCACGAGGTTGGTCAGCGGCACTTCCGCCGTTGGGATCAGCGCGTAGTTGCTGCTGTCCGCTTCCTCGTCCAGCGGACGGGTGTGGAACAGATCGCCGGCAAATTTCGGCAACTGACCGGTACCGTACAGGGTATCGTGGTTAACCAGATACGGAACATAAGTTTCACTGTAGCCGTGCTGCTCGGTGTGCAGATCCAGCATGAACTGCGCCAGAGCGCGGTGCAGATGAGCAATCTGGCCTTTCATCACCACAAAGCGAGAACCGGTCAGCTTAACTGCTGCTGCAAAGTCCAGGCCTGTGTGCATTTCGCCCAGCGTCACGTGATCGCGCACCTCGAAGTCAAACTCACGAGGCGTACCCCAGCGTTTCACTTCAACGTTGTCGTTTTCATCTTTACCGACAGGGACGCTGTCGTCAGGAATATTCGGGATAGCCAGGGCAATATCACGAATTTCGGCCTGAAGAACATCCAGTTCGGCTTTCGCCTGATCCAGTTCTTCACCCAGTTTGTTCACTTCCAGGCGTAATGGCTCAATATCTTCCCCGCGCGCTTTCGCCTGGCCAATGGATTTCGATCGAGAATTACGCTCTGCCTGCAGATTTTCAGTTTGTACCTGCAGAACTTTACGACGCTCTTCAAGAGCGCGCAGCTTATCTACATCCAGCTTAAAGCCCCGGCGTGCCAGTTTTTCAGCGACTGCGTCTGGCTCATTACGCAGCAGATTGGGATCGAGCATGCTTATCCTGTGCTTATCGAATTAAAATAGGAAAAAGTGACCACAGCCTGCGATCACAGGGATACAACGCCAACATTACCGCAACGACTGCACTAACGGTAGCGTTTTATAGGGCTATTTTGATCCTGTCCGGCGAGCCAGGCGAGCTTTTCGCCAATCTTGCCTTCAAGACCTCTGTTTGTGGGGTGATAATAGCGGGTTTGTGCCATCTCCTGCGGGAAATATTCCTCACCGGCCGCGTAGGCATTGGGTTCATCATGGGCGTAACGGTACTCCTGCCCATACCCCATCTCTTTCATCAGTTTGGTTGGCGCATTACGCAGGTGAACCGGCACATCGTAGTCCGGGCGTTCACGCGCATCAGACATCGCCGCTTTAAACGCGGTATAAACGGCATTGCTTTTCGGCGCACAGGCCAGATAGACAATCGCCTGGGCAATTGCACGTTCACCTTCCGCCGGACCCACGCGGGTGAAACAGTCCCACGCCGACAGCGCGACCTGCATGGCACGAGGATCGGCATTGCCGACATCTTCTGAGGCGATCGCCAGGCAGCGGCGCGCAACGTACAGCGGATCGCCACCGGCAGTAATGATGCGCGCGTACCAGTACAGTGCCGCATCTGGCGCGCTGCCGCGCACGGATTTATGCAGGGCAGAGATGAGATCGTAAAATCGATCGCCTTTATTATCGAAACGCGCGCTGCGCTCCCCGGCTATTTCGGTGAGCAGTTCCGGCTTCAGCACTCGTTTGCCAGCATCGTCGACTTCGGCCATGTCGGCCATCATCTCCAGCGTATTCAGCGCCCGACGCGCATCACCGTTCACCAGCTCCGCAATCGCACGACGCGTGTCGTCAGGCAGAACGATATCCTGCCCGCCGTAGCCGCGCGTTTTATCATCCATCGCCTGGGTGAGAACCTTTTCGATATCCTCGACGGTCAGCGATTTGAGCAAGTAAACGCGCGCACGAGACAACAGCGCCGAGTTCAGTTCAAACGAGGGATTTTCGGTGGTCGCACCGATGAAGAAGATCGTGCCGTCTTCAATGTGCGGCAGAAAGGCATCCTGCTGGCTTTTGTTGAAGCGGTGAACTTCGTCCACGAAGAGGATAGTCCTGCGCCCGGCATTGCGGTTCTGCCGCGCGCGCTCGATAGCTTCGCGGATCTCTTTCACGCCGGACGTAACTGCAGAGATGCGTTCAACGTCCGCGTTCGCATAGCGGGCGATCACTTCGGCAAGCGTGGTTTTGCCCGTGCCGGGTGGCCCCCAGAGGATCATCGAGTGAAGATGCCCGGCCTCAATGGCGCGCGGCAATGGCTTACCGGCAGCCAGCAGGTGTTGCTGGCCGATATACTGCGCTAAATTTTCTGGCCGCATACGAGCGGCCAGAGGTTGAAACGCGTTGTCTGAAAAATCGAGCGACAGATTGCTCACTCACGCCTCTTACTTACGTTGGTCATCCACCGTTACGCCCTGCGGCGGGGTAAAGGTGAATTTCGATGCATCTACAGCGCCATTCTGCTGAGACTTAAGCTGATAGCTGCTGCGCTGATCGTCCTGCTCAACGGCGCCAAACTGATTAATGGTACCGTTGGGGCTTACGTTAATGGTGAACTGCTTCAGGTTGCCGTTACTGCCTTTTGGCGTCAGGACAAACTCGTCCCCCGTCTGCTTAATATTGTACTGCTGCCAGTCGCTGGCCTGGTTGCGGGCAATCAGCATAAATGGCGTATTGCTGGTGGCATCTTTCAGCCAGGTCGCCGTTGCCTGCTCAACGAACGGGTTGAAGAACCATAGCGTTTTACCGTCAGACACCAGGATGCTTTCATCCGGCTGGGTCATGTGCCAGTTAAACAGATTCGGGCGTTTTACCCACAAATCTCCCTGACCTTCCTGCACCGCGTTGCCGCTGCCGTCAGTCACTTTTTGCGTGAAGCTGGCGTGGAAGCTGCTTACTTTATCCAGTCGGCTTTTAAGGTCGCTGGCTGCATCAGCCCAGACGCTGCTGGCAACAAAACTGGTGAGTAATGCACAGGCGATGGCGATTTTTTTCATTGTTATTCCTTAAAATACGTCTTCCCGATATGGGGTTTCCGTCTTCTATTCTGGACCTGCCCGCAGGCAGGCGACAGAAGAAAATGCTTAATTTTGGTTGATTTACCCTTCTTTGCAATTGCCGAAGGTTAATCAAACGGCGGTGGTGCCAGCACCTCGCGGTTACCGTTGTGCCCCTGCTCGCTGACAATACCCTGCGCTTCCATCTGTTCGATGATACGCGCCGCGCGGTTATAGCCGATGCGGAACTGACGCTGTACGCCAGAGATGGAGGCCTTGCGTTTTTCGGTCACGAAGTTCACCGCCTGATCGAATAACGGATCCAGCTCTTCGCCGCCGTCGAAGCCACCGCCGCCGCCTTCGCTTTCCGTGTCGCTAGTGATGCCATCAACATATTGCGGACGACCACGTGCTTTCCAGTCCTGCACTACCGCGTGCACTTCCTGGTCGCGAACGAATGCCCCGTGAACACGCACCGGAGAGGTGGAATTCGGGCCGGAATAGAGCATGTCTCCCATCCCCAGCAGCGACTCTGCACCGCCCTGATCAAGGATGGTACGTGAGTCAATTTTACTGGATACGGTAAAGGCGATACGCGTCGGGATGTTCGCTTTAATCAGACCGGTGATAACGTCCACGGATGGACGCTGGGTCGCGAGCACAAGGTGAATACCGGCAGCACGCGCTTTCTGCGCCAGGCGGGCAATCAGCTCTTCCACTTTCTTACCGACGGTCATCATCAGGTCGGCGAATTCATCCACCAGCACCACGATATAAGGCAGTTTTTCCAGCACCGGATGCTGGGCATCCATGCTGTCTCCCGGTTTCCAGTACGGATCCGGGATCGGACGGCCCATACGCGCCGCCTCGGCGATTTTCTCGTTATAACCAGCCAGGTTACGCACGCCCAGTGCCGACATCAGCTTGTAGCGACGCTCCATCTCATTCACGCTCCAGCGCAGAGCGTTGGCCGCGTCTTTCATGTCGGTGACCACTTCCGTCAGCAGGTGCGGGATGCCTTCATAGACGGACAGTTCGAGCATTTTCGGGTCGATCATGATGAAACGCACATCTTCCGGCTGCGCTTTATAGAGCATGCTAAGGATCATGGCGTTTACACCGACGGACTTACCGGAACCGGTCGTACCGGCCACCAGCAGGTGAGGCATCTTCGCGAGGTCTGCCACCACCGGATCGCCAGCAATATCTTTACCCAACACCACCGTTAGCGGGGAAGGGTTATCGCGGAACTTGGTGTTATCCAGCACTTCACGCAGGTAGACGGTCTGACGTTTCTTGTTCGGCAGTTCAAGGCCAACGTACGGTTTGCCCGGTATGACCTCCACCACACGCACCGCCACGGTCGACAGAGAACGCGCCAGGTCACGGGAGAGGTTAGAAATACGCGCGGCTTTTACACCTGGCGCCAGGTTCAGTTCGAAACGGGTGATGACCGGCCCCGGGGAGTAGTTCACCACGTCCGCTTTAATGCGGAAGTCAGCCAGACGCGCTTCGACCAGACGCGCCATCTGCTCCAGCGCAAAGGTATCAACCGGTTCAACTTCCGCTGGCGGCGGCGTTAACAGATCCAGCGACGGCAGTGGCGTGCTTGGACGCTGCAGCGGACGGCTGTCACCGTTACGCATCAGCAGCGGGTGAATCAGACTCTCCTGCGGCTGTGGCGCAGGCTGCTGGAACTGCGGCGGTTGTTGTGGCTGCTGCGGTTGCGCGTAAGCCTGCGGCGCCGGCTGCTGCGGTTGCGGTGCGTATGACGGCTGTGCGGGTTGCTGGCGCACAGGCTCCGCTTCCGGCATCACGCTCGGGGTAAATAAAGGCTCGCTCGGGCCATCATCCACCAGATCTTTCATCGGCGAGAATTCAAAATCCGACAGGGAGAATGGATTTGCACCAGCCGGTTGTTCGCCGGAATAGCGCTGCTGCTGGGTAGCGGCAAACTGGCGCGCCAGTTCGGCTTCCGCCGCGTCATCGTCGTCCAGCGCAGGCTCATCGTGCTGATATTCCTCACCGTAGCGTTGATTCTGCTGCGCGGCGAACTGGCGAGCCAGCTCAGCCTGCTGCATGTCATCGCCATCATCCTCGTACTCAGACTCGCGGGCTTTTTCTTCGGCCATCCGCTGGGAAGGCAGTTTGATACCATAAGAGGCAAGCTCACGACGGGTTGGCACGCGGACACGGTTAGGACGAGGCAATTGAGGACCAATCCCCTCTTTTACCTGAGGACGTGGCGCCCCCCCTGTTGCCAGGCTAAAGACAGGTGCAGCCACGGCCGCCGCTGCGGTGGCCTGCTTCACGCTTTCCGCTACAGGGGCAACCGAAGGTGTTGGATCAACCTGAGGAGCCGAAACAGCAGCTGCTTTCGTAACAGGTTCCTGCACCGGTTCAGGCACTGGCTGATACCAGGCCGCCAGCTGTTCGCGTTCACGCGCACGGCGCTCTTCGACTTCTTCAAAATAGTACAGCGGCGGACGTGCTGGCTTCACCTCTTCCACGATTTCGGGCTCAGGTTCCGGCTCAGGTTGCGGTGCGACATAAGGCTGCACGGGTTCAACCGGTTCAGGCACATACTCCTGATACGGTTGAGTTACAGGCTGTTCATAGTGTGGGTTGTGTTGTGGTTCATACGCAGGCTGCGGCGGCTGATAAGGCTGCTGCCACTGCTCCTGCTGAACGGGAATATAGCTTTCTGGTTCAGGCGCAATAACCGGTTCTGGGGTATGAACACCCGGCGCAGTCTGCCAGTCTACCTGAGGCTGCTGAATAACGGATTCCGGCGGTGAAACCGGCGCAGAAGGCATCACGGCGTCAACGGGGGCGGCATAGGCCTGAGCAGCGGTCGTCGCGGCGGCTGCGGCGGCAACCGGCTCGGTGACCGAATGACCGTTTAACAGCGGATCGTATTCGTCAAAATCGCCTGGGGTGGCACGGTTGCCGGAGAAGAGCACATCGTCAGGATCGACCTGATTTCCCGCAGCGCGATAGACCACCTGCTCGTCTTCATCCATGCGTTTACCAGAGAAGAGCGCCGCATCAGTTTTACGGCCCAGCGGGTTGGCAAATTTCTCTGCAACACGTTGGCGACGCGCCAGCGCGCCACGCAGAATTCGAGCACGACGAGACTCGCGACGCTGCACAGGCGCGTCATCTTCCTCTTCATCTTCATCTTCGTACTCATCTTCATCAACCCACGTATCGTCACGACGGGTACGGTTGCTGGCGAAGGTCAGAATAGTGAGGATAAAACTGCCAATTTTCTCGGCAATGCTCACCCAGGACCAGCCGGTGAATAACGTCAGCCCCGCCGCCCAGATGCACAGCAACGCCAGCGTGCCGCCGCTGCTATGAAGCATCGGCTGCAGCGCAGAACTCAACAGGCTGCCAATCACACCACCCGAAGCGAAGTACCAGATATCATCCGCATTAATGGCCGCCAGCCCGCATGAGGTGAGGATCAGTGCCAGTGCGCCAATCAGACGCAGCGAAACGGCGAAATAGTCGATGTAATCATCGTTTTGACGATGTCGCCACGCAAACCAGCACCCGCCAATAATAATGACGGGAAGGGTGTAGGCCATCACACCGAAAATGAAAAAGAGCGTGTCCGCAAGCCAGGCACCGGGTACGCCGCCTAAATTATGAATAGGCTCATGCCATGCAGTTTGTGACCAGCTGGGATCTGAGGGATTGAAACTGAGTAAGGCTGCCATCAGCCAGACGGCAAAAAGGGCAATAACAATCAGCAAAGCCTCAAGGAGACGACGTCCGCTGCTTAGCTTCGATAGTGTGACTTCTTTGTCTTCAGTGTATTCCTGGCTCAAGAAAGGCTCTCCAGGTATCAGGCATATCCTGCCTGTTTGCTAAAACGGACAACAGCGCCGGGACTCCCCGGCACTGTTGCTGTATGGATTAACAGGAGTGTAATCAAACTACGCTGATTTTGCACCTGTTCCGTGTTAGCGCGTCTTAATAACCAGACGATTGCTCTGTTTGACCTCTTCCATCACCACATAGGTACGGGTGTCGTTCACGCCTGGCAGACGCAGCAGGGTTTCCCCCAGCAGCTTACGGTAGGCGGACATATCAGGCACACGGGTTTTCAACAGGTAGTCGAAATCACCGGACACCAGGTGACACTCTTGAATTTCTTCAAGTTTTTGTACAGCGGCGTTAAATTGCTCAAACACATCCGGCGCACCACGATTCAGAGTAATCTCAACAAATACCAGAAGTGAGGCATCCAGATAATGCGGGTTCAGCAGAGCTGTATAGCCCTGAATAAAACCCTGTCTTTCCAGTCGGCGCACACGCTCAAGGCACGGCGTCGGGGAAAGTCCCACACGTTTTGAAAGCTCGACGTTGGAAATACGCCCATCCTTTTGCAATTCATTAAGAATGTTACGATCGATACGGTCGAGATCTTTGCCAGGGCGCTTCTTGCTATCTACCATTATTATTGTCTCTCTGTATTCCTTCCCTACTCCTGCCTGGACCCTGTGCACATCACTGTTCAGAGCCTGTACCCGTTAGTCATCACATCGCCTGATTTTGTATTAGACGCGATGCGGATTCGGGTTCTGTTGGTAAGAAGACCGTTGCCCGAAGGCTGTCACCGACATCACGTATGGCGTCTGTCCACGCCATGCGTAGATTTCACTGACCCGGTAAAAATGGCATTTACGTGCATGCCTATGCGGCATACGGTTAACGCGGTTTTTTTTCTTCCTTGAATGTTTTCGCAAAAGCGCAGGGGATTGTCAAAGCAAAACATCGTTTTTTAGTACAACATGCCGGATATTCATTACGGCAGGGTATTAATCCTCATTTTATTGCCTTATAAACAACCGGTTTTCAGGAGAAAGCTTGATGTTATAGCGCGCCATTCATCGTCCGTGGCTATTACACAGATTGATATCAAAATTGCTGCGCTCTTTTTTTACGACAACAAATTCCCTACAATCCAGCCAAATGTCTGCCAACAACAATGGGGATCTCATGGGCACGGCCAAACACAGTAAGCTGCTAATCCTTGGTTCTGGACCTGCGGGATATACCGCGGCGGTCTATGCTGCACGCGCTAACCTGCAACCGGTATTAATCACCGGCATGGAAAAAGGCGGTCAGCTGACCACCACCACCGAAGTGGAAAACTGGCCAGGCGATCCGAACGACCTGACCGGGCCGCTACTGATGGAACGTATGCACGAGCATGCTGCCAAATTCGAAACCGAAATTCTGTTCGACCATATTAACAAGGTCGATCTGCAGAACCGTCCGTTCCGCCTGACGGGTGACAGCGGCGAATACACCTGTGACGCGCTGATCATCGCCACCGGTGCTTCTGCCCGTTACCTGGGCCTGCCATCAGAAGAAGCGTTTAAAGGCCGCGGCGTCTCTGCCTGCGCAACCTGTGACGGTTTCTTCTACCGCAATCAGAAAGTTGCAGTCATCGGCGGCGGCAACACTGCCGTGGAAGAAGCGCTGTATCTGGCGAACATTGCCTCAGAAGTGCACCTGATCCACCGCCGCGATACATTCCGCGCGGAGAAGATCCTGATCAAACGTCTGATGGATAAAGTAGCAAGCGGCAACATCGTGCTGCACACCAACCGCACGCTGGAAGAGGTCACGGGCGATCAGATGGGCGTTGCTGGTCTGCGTATTCGTGATACCCAGAACAGCGATAACGTCGAAACGCTGGACGTGGCGGGCCTGTTTGTTGCTATCGGTCACAGCCCGAACACGGCAATCTTCGAAGGGCAGCTGGAGCTGGAAAACGGCTACATTAAAGTGCAGTCAGGCATTCACGGTAACGCGACCCAGACCAGCATCCCGGGCGTGTTTGCGGCGGGCGATGTGATGGACCACATTTACCGTCAGGCAATTACCTCTGCGGGTACCGGGTGTATGGCCGCGCTGGATGCTGAACGCTACCTCGATGGACTGGCGGAACAAGGTAAATAATCTTTACAAGTCAGTAACAAACGTAAATAAAGGCGGCGATAAGTCGCCTTTATTGTCTCCCCGTTGTAACATTGCGCTGCCCAATTTCTAATAACGTCACCTGCAAAGTACGCAATGGAAAAAACCCGTCAACAAGAGTTAACACGCTGGCTGAAACAGCAAAGCGTTATTTCCCGCCGCTGGCTTACCATTTCCCGTCTGCTGGGATTTGTTAGCGGTCTGTTGATTGTTGCCCAGGCATGGCTGCTGGCCCGCATTCTCAATCACATGATCATGGAGAACATTCCCCGCGAGGCGCTCCTGCTGCCCTTTATTGTCCTGATCCTGGTTTTTATCCTGCGCGCCTGGGTGGTCTGGCTGCGTGAACGCGTCGGTTTTCATGCCGGACAGCATATCCGCTACGAGATCCGCCGTCAGGTGCTCGACAGGCTTCAGGAAGCCGGCCCGGCGTGGATTCAGGGAAAACCGGCCGGAAGCTGGGCGACGCTGATCCTCGAGCAGATTGACGATATGCATGACTATTACGCGCGCTATTTGCCGCAAATGGCGCTTGCCGTCTTCGTTCCGCTGCTGATTGTGATCGCCATCTTCCCGGTTAACTGGATGGCTGCACTGATTCTGCTGGGCACCGCCCCGCTGATCCCCCTGTTTATGGCGCTGGTTGGGATGGGAGCGGCGGATGCCAACCGCCGTAACTTCCTGGCATTGGGTCGCTTAAGCGGCCATTTCCTTGACCGCCTGCGCGGCATGGAGACATTACGCATTTTTGGCCGCGGTGAAGCGGAAACCGACAACATTCGTCTGGCATCGCAGGATTTCCGCCAGCGCACCATGGAAGTGTTACGCCTCGCCTTCTTATCCTCAGGCGTGCTGGAATTCTTTACTTCGCTGTCGATCGCCCTTGTGGCCGTCTACTTCGGCTTCTCCTATCTCGGTGCGCTGGATTTCGGCCATTACGGCACGGCAGTGACCCTTTCTGCCGGTTTCCTGGCGCTGATCCTGGCCCCGGAATTTTTCCAGCCTCTTCGCGATTTGGGGACCTTCTATCACGCTAAAGCACAGGCGGTTGGCGCGGCCGACAGCCTGAAAACGTTCCTGGAAACACCGCTGGCGCATCCGGAGCGGGGTGACGTGATGCTAAATGCCAAAGAACCCGTGACCGTCGAGGCCCAGGATTTTTGCATCCTCTCGCCGGAAGGTAAGGTGCTGGCAGGCCCGCTGAACTTTACCCTGCCGGCCGGACAGCGCGTGGTGCTCGTCGGCACCAGCGGTTCCGGGAAAAGTTCGTTACTGAATGCGCTATCCGGTTTTATGGCCTACACCGGTTCGCTGCAAATAAACAAAACCGAGTTGCGTAAACTCGACCCTGACGCCTGGCGTAAACAGCTCAGTTGGGTAGGACAAAACCCGCAGCTTCCGGCCTCCACGCTACGTGAAAATGTGCTTCTGGCGCGTCCGGATGCGCGTGAAGATGAACTGCAATCGGTGCTCGACCGCGCCTGGGTCAGCGAGTTTCTGCCGCTGCTCCCGCAAGGGGTGGACACCGTCGTCGGTGACCAGTCCGCCGGGCTGTCTGTTGGCCAGGCGCAGCGTGTAGCCGTTGCCCGCGCGCTGCTTAACCCATGTCAGCTGATGCTGCTGGATGAGCCTGCAGCCAGCCTGGATGCCCACAGTGAGCAGCGCGTGATGGAAGCGCTTAACGCCGCCTCACGCCAGCAAACGACCCTGATGGTCACCCACCAGCTGGAAGGTCTTGCCGACTGGGACCAGATCTGGGTCATGGAAAATGGCCGTCTTGTTGAGCAAGGCGATTACGCCTCTCTTGTTGCCGCGCAGGGGCCGTTTGCCGCCCTGCTGGCGAACCGTCAGGAGGACATCTGATGCGTGCTCTGCTGCCTTATCTTGCCCTCTATAAACGCCACAAATGGATGCTGACGCTGGGGATCGTGCTGGCGATTGTGACTCTGCTCGCCAGCATTGGTCTGCTCACGCTTTCCGGCTGGTTCCTGTCAGCCTCTGCCGTCGCGGGCGTTGCCGGGTTGTACAGCTTTAACTATATGCTCCCGGCGGCCGGCGTTCGCGGTACCGCCATCACCCGTACTGCCGGACGCTATTTTGAGCGGCTGGTCAGCCACGACGCCACTTTCCGCGTGCTGCAGCACCTGCGCATCTACACCTTCAGTAAACTGCTGCCCCTCTCCCCTGCCGGGCTGGCGCGTTTTCGTCAGGGTGAACTACTTAACCGTGTCGTTGCCGATGTCGACACGCTGGATCACCTTTACCTGCGCGTGATCTCCCCGATTGTAGGCGCGTTTGTGGTGATTGTGGTGGTGACGCTGGGATTGTCTTTTCTGGATGTTCCCGTTGCGCTCACGCTGGGCGGGATCATGCTGTTGACGCTTATAATTCTGCCGCCGCTCTTTTACCGCGCCGGGAAATCCACCGGGGAAAACCTGACGCGTCTGCGCGGAGATTACCGCCAGCAGTTGACCTCCTGGCTTCAGGGGCAGGCAGAACTGACCATTTTCGGTGCAAGCAAGCGCTATCGCGCGCGTATGGAAAGTACGGAGTTGAACTGGCATGAAGCTCAGCGCCGACAGTCGGAACTGACTGCGTTTTCCCAGGCACTGATGACACTCATTGGCGGCATCGCGGTGATTGCCATGCTGTGGCTGGCGTCCGGGAGTGTCGGGGGAAATACACAGCCAGGTCCCCTGATCGCCCTCTTCGTTTTTTGTGCGCTGGCCGCGTTTGAAGCGCTGGCACCCGTGACGGGCGCCTTCCAGCATCTGGGGCAGGTCATCGCCTCAGCCCTGCGCATCACCCAGATCGCCGAACAGGAACCTGAAGTAACATTCAGTGCAGGGCAGACAGCGGTACCCGCGCAGGTTGCGCTGGCGCTGGAAGATGTCACCTTCGCCTACGACAAACAGGCGCAAAACGCGCTGGAAAGCATCAACCTGTCTGTTAACGCCGGAGAGAGAATTGCGATCCTCGGCCGTACCGGTTGCGGTAAATCGACACTGCTGCAGCTGCTGACCCGCGCCTGGGATCCGCAGCGCGGCCAGATCCGTTTTAACAATACGTTGCTGACAGATTTCAGCGAGCAGGCCCTGCGTCAAACCGTCAGCGTCGTTCCACAGCGCGTACACCTGTTTAGCGCCACCCTGCGTGATAACCTGCTGCTGGCCGCACCGCACGCGTCTGATGACGCTCTTCGCGCCATGCTGGAGCAGGTCGGTCTGCACAAGCTGCTTGAGGACGAGGGATTAAACAGCTGGCTGGGTGAAGGCGGCCGTCAACTCTCCGGCGGTGAGCTGCGCAGACTGGCGATTGCGCGCGCGCTGCTGCACGATGCCCCGCTGATGTTGCTCGACGAACCCACCGAAGGGCTGGACGCGACAACTGAGAGCCAAATCCTTGATCTGCTTGCGAATGTGATGCGCGGGAAAACCGTGCTGATGGTCACGCACCGCCTGCGCGGTCTGGCGAGTTTTGATCGGATAATTGTGATGGACAACGGACAGATTATTGAGCAAGGTAGTCACGCAGAGCTGTTGACGAAACAGGGTCGCTACTACCAGTTTAAACAGCGTCTGTAGACTATATTTGTAGCGTCCTCACTCGCGTACTGGAGTTTTGCTGTCATGCGCCTGGTCCAGCTTTCTCGTCATAATATCGCGTTCCCTTCGCCGGAGGGTGCGCTACGCGAGCCCAATGGTCTGCTGGCCCTTGGCGGTGACCTTAGCCCTGCTCGGCTATTAATGGCGTACCAGCGCGGCATTTTCCCGTGGTTCTCCCCCGGCGACCCGATTTTATGGTGGTCTCCCGATCCCCGCGCCGTGCTGTGGCCAGAGCAGTTTCACCTGAGCCGCAGCATGAAGCGTTTCCATGCAAAATCACCGTACCGTGTCACCCTGAATCACGCCTTTGGTCAGGTTATAGAAGGCTGTGCCGAAGACCGCTATGAAGGGACATGGATAACCCGCGATATCATTACCGCCTATCACCAGTTGCATGAGCTGGGCTACGCCCACTCTATCGAGGTCTGGCAAGATGGGACGCTCGTCGGCGGCATGTACGGCGTGGCGCAGGGGACGCTGTTTTGTGGCGAGTCGATGTTCTCTCGTTCGGTCAACACCTCGAAAACCGCGCTGCTGGTTTTCTGCCAGGCCTTTGCCCAATGCGGCGGACGCCTGATCGATTGTCAGGTGCTCAACGAACACACGGCCTCACTGGGTGCGGTTGAAATCCCGCGACGCCAGTATATCGGGCATCTGGATGCCAGCCGTCAGGAGAAGCTCCCCCGCGACTTCTGGGTCCCGAGAACGCTCTTTATGCCCTATGCCTAAATGTTTTCCGCATATTTTTTGTGAGGGTGTTATAATTATGCCGCAGAGTAGCTTCTGCCTGTTGCCCCGCCGCCGTTTGGGACCCTCGCTTCAGATAACGTCCTGACGTTTATCCTGTTGTCTCCCCTTTACGAATGCGCTTCCTGTTCGGTTGTACCGTGACGCTTGGGCAATGCGCCGAAACTGTTTTGCTGCGTTTTAATCGCGCAATTCTTTACTTAATAGATGAATTTCGGCATTATCTTGCCGGTTCAAAACTTGGTAGTGATACCCCAGAGGATTAGATGGCCAAAGAAGACAATATTGAAATGCAGGGTACCGTACTTGATACGTTGCCTAATACCATGTTTCGCGTAGAGCTGGAAAACGGTCACGTGGTAACTGCGCACATCTCCGGTAAAATGCGCAAAAACTACATCCGCATTTTGACGGGCGACAAAGTGACTGTTGAACTGACCCCGTACGACCTGAGCAAAGGCCGCATTGTCTTCCGTAGTCGCTAATTGTTTTCGCCTGTAATGGCAGATGAATATTAAATAAGGTCGGGTTAGTCCCGGCCTTAAATTTATGAAAAACCCTTCCCTCTGTTATACAGCCGCTTTTGCTTTTCTTGCCGGGTGGCGCTGCGCTTACCCAGCCTACACGCCACATTGATATCAATAAATTGCACAACGCATTGTAGACCTGCGCAAGCGTAGCGCCGCCAGGCGACGTGGTAGTAGGCTGGTAATATGTGAATGCTGTTTATTTCATTTTTGTGCTGCCTGTACGGCAGTGTACGTTTACGCCCTTGCGGCGAAGATTCTCAAACGTTTCTAAGCTGCCTGTACGGCAGTGAACGAGAGGAAACATCGCCATCTTATTGTTCGAAAAGAAAATAATCAATATTTTCACCATAAACCCTTTTTCCAGACCACAATTAGCCGCTCATTAAATCAATGAGTTATAAACACCGTCAAAAAAAGGGTCTGACGATTAAGCGTCGGGGTTACTCCCCGACGCAGTCCACCGCACTCATCAAATAATATGGATAACGGTTTCGCCACCACGAGGCGCAACCACATCTGTCGCCATCGAATGCGTAATCTCGTGCAGTAACCCCGTGAGGTGCGGCAACATATCACGATCAAAATGGGACACCAGCAACACGTGGTTTAATGCCCGGCAGTAATTGCATTTCGTTTCGGTGTCTTCCAGGAGCCACGCTTTTTGTCGCGGTTGTTCCGCTTCTTCCTCAAATTCCACCACCTGAAAATCACGCATGGATACTGTCAGTCCAGTTTTGACTTCTTCGAGATATGCACCAAGACAACGACAAACGGGTTGGGTTTGCGGGAGTGATTTGCAGTCGAGCAGGATTTCGGTAAGCAGGTTGCAGCGCTCGGCGAGAGTGGGGAGATCGGGGTTGAGGGAGAGTTCGCTGTAGAAATGGGCGAAATTGTTTTCTGTATTCATTGGGTAATTCCTTCACACACTTTGAATTTACCACCGCAGCAACGCCAATTTGCTGGCGGCGGACGAAAAGGAATTGGCGTACCAGTGTGTGTGCTACTGGCGCTTCAAAAGAAGCTTCCGATTCGCCCGCCAGATGCAGAATTATACCCTTTTCTTTAGGGCGAACGAAGCCTGCCGCATTGCTGCTGCTCACACACTTTCAGGACGCCAATCCCGGCACCTGATTTTGCAGGTGC
>NZ_JAIWJZ010000203.1:0-2882 GCF_020216105.1 Enterobacter sp. K16B | reverse complement strand
CAATTTCACCCTGTGAAAGGTTGTCGCCAAGCGTAGCGGCGCTGCGCTCACCCTGCTTCCAGGCCTTGATGTGTTTTGCCATCAGGGCGAGCTGGCGATCGATATACGTGGCAAGCGCTTCGCCGGGGTTGAGGGCGTCGCGGGAGATGTTGAACGCCGGCGCATCCGCCGCAGGCGGCGCGAAGACGTTGACGGTACGATCCTGATAACCCTCAGGAAAGGTGATCTGTCCTTCACTGAACAGGCACTGCGAATGTTGTTCTGACATTGAGCGGGTCCCACCACATTTTTTCAGAAGCGGTAAGTTTCGCATATGTGTTTAAGGCTGACTATCCCCAGATTATTGCCACACGCCAGCCCTCACCGAACGCAAAAACAGCGGCCATTAGCCCGGCCCCTCGCTCCCCGCCGCCAGCAGCGGGACCACCACGTCGCTGATGGGCACCGCAATACCGTGTTTGCGGCCGTAGCGCTGGATCACGCCGTTGCGGATATCCCACTCCAGCGGGCGATCCGCCTGGCGGTCGGCGAGGATCGAGGTGCCCAAATCCGCGGGCGCACGCTGGAAGTTCGCCAGGATCTCTTGTGCGATCTCATCATCCAGCGTCGCCCCTTCGGCGCGGGCGACGGCAAGCCCCTCGCGCAGATAGGCCAGCGCCAGTTCGCTGATATCCTCGCGTCTGAACATGCCGGCGCGTCGGTTGGCCAGCACCATCAGCCCGGCAACGGCGTTTTGCAGCAGCTTGCGCCAGGCCACCGTTGAGAAGTCTGCCGAGAGTTCAACCGCGCAGCGTGTCCCCTGCAGCGCATCCACCACCCGTTTTGCCTGCGGCACATCCGGCAGAGTCAGTCGCGGCCTGGCGCGCAGCCATACGGAGGCATCCGGCTCGCGCTGTGCCGGGAACCAGACCACCGACGGCAGTACCGTGGCGCCGTTGACCCACGGCTCAAGCTGGGCTTTTTGCTCAACGCCGTTTTGCAGGGCGCAGACCACCGTGTTTTCATCACACAGCGCGCGCAGCCATCCGGCGCTGTCGGCATTTTGCGTCGTTTTTACCGCCACAAAAACCAGATCGGCCGGGCGCGCGATGGCGGTCGGATCGGTTAATACCGGACCGGGCACAACCGTTTCCCCCTCATCGTCGCGCAAGCGCAGTTCAGGATGCGCGGTGCGTCCGCACAGCAGCGGCGTGCGGCCCGCGTCATGCAGCACCGCGGCAATGGTGGTACCAATTGCGCCAGGCCCCAGTAGCGCAATCACTGGATTGTCAGACATGGTGAACTCCCCTTTTCGCTAAGCCTGCTAACAGTTATACCACCCTGAAAAGTGAGCGCCACGTCGTTGTCTATACTCATCACTCTACTGACAACGGAGTGCGCCATGTCTTTACCCGATTTCAAATCCTCTGAACCCTATACCCTTGGCATCGAACTGGAACTGCAGGTGGTGAATCCGCCAGGCTACGATCTGAGCCAGGACTCCTCCGCGCTTATTGCCGCCGTCAAAGACGACATTAAAGGCGGGGAAGTGAAGCACGATATCACCGAAAGCATGCTCGAAATTGCTACCGGCGTGTGTCAGAACATCGACCAGGCGGCGGCGCAGTTCTCGATGATGCAGCAGAGCATCCTGCGCGCGGCGGCGGAGCAGCACATCCAGATTTGCGGCGGCGGGACGCATCCGTTCCAGAAGTGGCAACGTCAGGAGGTGTGCGACGACGAGCGCTATAACATCACGCTGGAGCGCTTTGGCTATCTGATTTTGCAGGCCACGGTGTTCGGCCAGCACGTGCATGTCGGCTGTCGGACCGGGGATGACGCGATTTATCTGCTGCACGGCCTGTCGCGCTTTGTGCCACACTTTATCGCCCTGGCGGCGGCATCGCCGTATATGCAGGGCACGGACACGAAATTTGCCTCGTCGCGGCTCAATATCTTTTCGGGTTTTCCGGATAACGGTCAGATGCCGTGGGTCAACAGCTGGCAGGAGTTCGAAGGGCTGTTCCGCCGCCTGAGTGCCACCAGCATGATCGACAGCATTAAAGATCTGCACTGGGACATTCGCCCCAGCCCGCACTTTGGCACCGTAGAGGTGCGGGTGATGGATACGCCGCTGACTCTCGGCCACGCGATTAATATCGCCGGGCTGATTCAGGCGACATCCCACTGGCTGCTGACCACGCGGCCTTATAAGCATCAGGAAAAGGATTTTCTGCTCTATCGCTTTAACCGTTTCCAGGCCTGTCGCTACGGGCTGGAAGGTATTCTGACGGATGTGCATACCGGCGAGCATAAAACCGTGGCGGAGGATATCGCCTGGCTGCTGGAGCAGGTTGCGCCGTCGGCCGAGAAGCTCGGCGCGACAAGCGCAATCAATGAAATTGCTCTGCTGTTAAAGCAGGGCAAGAGCGAGGCGCAGCGCATGCGCGACTTTATCGCCGACGGCGGATCGCTTATTTCACTGGTGCAGAAACACTGCGAGCTGTGGGCGACGAGTCCGTAAGCGACCCGACTGCGGACCGTACACCCTAAAGAGGCGAGGGACAAAACGGGTGACGGGTTTAAATTGCTTAACGTTCCGGGATGCCGGACAATGACATTTTTAACTGACGATTAACATTACGATGAAACACCCGTTAGAATCGCTGCTCACGGCAGGCGGCATTTTATTGTTGGCCCTGCTTTCGTGCCTGCTGCTCCCTGCGCCCTCGCTTGGGCTGGTGCTGGCGCAGAAGCTGGTGACCACCTTTCATATGGTCGACCTTAACCAGCTTTACACCATTCTGTTCTGCGTGTGGTTTTTACTGCTCGGGGCGATCGAATTCTTCGTGTTGCGTTTCGTCTGGCGCCGCTGGTTTTCACTGGCGTCTTAAGCAAAAAAG
>NZ_JAIWJZ010000025.1:0-57904 GCF_020216105.1 Enterobacter sp. K16B | reverse complement strand
CAGCAGCGCGCTGCCGACCATCACCAGTGCCAGCATCAGATAATTTTTGCCGTCACGGAAGAAAATTGAAAAAAAGTTAGGTCCCGCTTCCACGCCAACACAAAAAATAAACAGCATAAAACCTAAGTTGAGCGCGTCCGTGTTAATGCTGAAATGCTGCTGGCCTAATAATAAGGAGACGACTAAAACGCCAATGGAATTACCCAGTTGAACTGAACCGAGACGCAATTTACCCAGGCAAAGACCCAGCGCCAGTACCACAAATAATAACAGGATGTAATTCCCGTTTAACAAGTCTGCGACGTTTATATTCACGGAGGCTAACTTCTTGTTTACCAGTAAGTTGTTGAATGAAAGGACTATTTGGGCTACTGTTTTCTGGGTCAGGGAACGCGCACAACACTCCCTGTTTCCTAATTTATTCCCTAAAACATTAGCTGGCCGATAGTTTAATCGTATTAGCTACTGACAGCTACCTATTATCGCATAACCCTGTGCGGGCTTTGGCAAGGATTGCCACATTGCTTTATCTGACTGGGCGTCCACTGGACGAAGCTGTATTTGATAGAGATGAAGTCAGGAGGATAGTTTGAACATTACACGGAACTGGGCGGGGGTGATCAGCTGCTTTTTGCTGTTTATCGTCGTATGCATGGCGCTCGCTTTTAATGTGAAAGGGGCGTTCAGGGCTGCCGGTCACCCGGAGCTCGGGCTGCTCTTTTTTACCCTGCCGGGAGCGGCAGCCAGTTTCCTCTCCCGTAAAGGGGAGGTGGTTAAGCCACTGATCGGCGCCATGCTGGCCGCACCGCTCTGTTTGCTGCTGATGCGGTTACTGTATGTCCCGACGAGAAGTTTCTGGCAAGAGCTGGCGTGGTTACTGAGTGCGGTATTCTGGTGCGCGCTGGGGGCGCTGTGCTATTTGTTTGTGTGCAGTCTGCTTAAGCACTGGCGACACCACAAATAAAAACGCCCTCCAGGTGAGGGCGTCTTAGTGTTACTGGGCGGCAAACAGACCCAGATGCTCTTTAGCGTATGCTTCAAAGTCGGTGCAGCCACCAATGTGTTTCTGATCGAGGAAAATCTGCGGTACGGTTTCAACCGGTTTACCCACGGTTTTTTCCAGATCGGCTTTGGTGATGCCTTCTGCGTGGATATCCACATAGCGGAAGTTAAAGTCATCACGCTCTTCAGTCAGTTTTTCAGCCAGCTCTTTTGCGCGCACACAGTAAGGGCATCCTGGACGACCAAAAATTACTGCAAACATTTCTCTCTCCTCAAAAAACAAGCCTGACGGCGAATAGGACATATAGTGCCCGATAACCTGGCGTCATTAAAGAAGGTTTCGCCTGTCACTTTGATACAGTAAGGCTATGTTTCGCCAATTACACCGCGCAAATCATTGCCTATACTGGCTGCAATACGGTTTAAGCACGACAAAGAGAGACAAGATGACACCAACGATTGACCTGCTCCTTTCCCATCGTTCCATTCGACACTTCACCGGTGAACCAATTACCGAAGCGCAGCGCGAAGCGATTATTAACAGCGCAAGGGCGACCTCCAGCTCCAGCTTCCTGCAGTGCAGCTCCATTATCCGCATCACCGACCCGGCCCTGCGCGAGCAACTGGTTACGCTCACCGGCGGGCAGAAACACGTGGCGCAGGCCGCGGAGTTCTGGGTGTTCTGCGCCGACTTTAACCGCCACCTGCAGATCTGCCCTGAGGCCGAATTAGGCCTGGCAGAACAGCTGCTGCTGGGCGTAGTGGATACCGCGCTGATGGCGCAAAACGCCTTTACGGCGGCGGAGTCGCTGGGGTTAGGCGGTGTGTATATCGGCGGGCTGCGTAACAACATTGAAAGCGTGACCGAACTGCTGAAGCTGCCAAAACATGTCCTGCCGCTGTTTGGCCTGTGCCTTGGCTGGCCGGCGGATAACCCGGATCTGAAGCCGCGTATTCCTGCTGCCATGCTGGTGCACGAAAACCACTACCAGCCGCTCGATCGCGACGTGCTGGAGCAATACGACGAGGAGCTGGCGCACTACTATATGACCCGCGGGAGCAATACCCGTCGCGATACCTGGAGCGACCATATTCGCCGCACTATCATTAAAGAAAATCGTCCGTTTATTCTTGATTACCTGCACAAACAGGGCTGGGCGACGCGATAGTCCATTTATCCTGTGCCTGCCTGCGTATATGATACGCAGGCTTTTTCCATGTCTTTAGCGAGGTGCAGGGTGAAAATTGCCATATTATCCCGGGATGGAACGCTCTATTCATGTAAACGCCTGCGAGAAGCGGCGGCAAAGCGCGGGCATCAGGTTGAAATCCTCGATCCAATGTCCTGCTATATGAACATCGATCCCGCGGCCTCATCGATTCACTACAAAGGCCGCAAGCTGCCGCATTTTGATGCGGTGATCCCCCGCATCGGCTCCCAGATCACCTATTACGGCACCGCCGCGCTGCGCCAGTTCGAGATGCTGGGCAGCTACCCGCTCAACGAATCTGTCGCCATTTCCCGTGCCCGGGATAAGCTGCGCTCGCTGCAGCTGCTCGCCCGTCAGGGGATCGATCTTCCGGTGACCGGTATCGCTCACTCCCCGGACGACACCAGCGATCTCATCGACATGGTGGGCGGCGCGCCGCTGGTCATCAAGCTGGTGGAGGGCACCCAGGGCATTGGCGTGGTGCTGGCGGAGACGCGTCAGGCGGCGGAGAGCGTGATTGACGCTTTCCGTGGCCTCAATGCGCACATCCTGGTGCAGGAGTATATTGAAGAAGCTAAAGGACGTGATATTCGCTGCTTCGTGGTGGGTAACGAGGTGGTGGCGGCCATCGAACGCCAGGCAAAAGAGGGCGATTTTCGCTCCAATCTCCATCGAGGAGGCATTGCGCGGGTGGCAACGATCAGCGATCGTGAGCGTGAGATAGCGGTGAAAGCTGCGCAAACGCTGGGGCTGGATGTCGCGGGTGTTGATCTTCTGCGGGCGACGCGCGGGCCGCTGGTGATGGAGGTGAACGCCTCTCCGGGGCTGGAAGGCGTGGAAAAAACCACAGGGGTCGATATTGCGGGTAAAATGATCGCATGGATCGAGCGTCATGCGACCCCAGGCTACTGTCTGAAAACGGGTGGGTGAATGGTATTGATCGCACTTTTTGCGTACCCTATGCGAAGTTTTTATTAAAGAGGCTGCACAGCGATGGATTTACAGGTCGTTCCAACATTGGATACGTTACGTCAATGGCTCGATGATGCGGGTATTACGTTCTTTGAATGTGATTCCTGCCAGGCGCTGCATCTGCCTCATATGCAGAATTTCGACGGCATTTTTGACGCCAAAATCGATCTCATTAACGACGTGATCCTCTTCTCCGCGCTGGCCGAAGTGAAGCCGTCTGCGCTGCTGGCGCTGGCCTCGGACCTGTCAGCGATCAACGCCAGTTCTTTGACGGTGAAAGCATTTCTCGACATACAGGATGATAATCTGCCAAAACTGGTCGTTTGCCAGTCTTTATTCTCCGGTGCCGGGCTGTCGTTCAAGCAGTTCGCCTGGTTTATGCGCTTGAGCGAAGAGCAAATTTCCATGGTCATGATGGAAGCCAGTGCACACCATCTCCTGTACAGCGCGGAAGATGATGCAGAGAATAATGATGCATCTCCCAATTTTCTTCACTAAACCTGTGTGACTTTTGCGCAGTCGCTGCCATAGCGGCTGCAGAAGGCCATTTTTTCTGCTGCTTTTAACCTTTCCTTAAAGAATTTTTCACCTCCCCAAAGGCCATTTCGGCTTATCACGTAGACATAACCTGCATAAAAAATTGATAAAAGGCGTTTTTTCGTCTGGGCTATAGCCGGGGACACGGGCTACAGTTATTCTTGCGATGCTTAAAAAAGCGAGCGGAGGCTGCCGGATAAAGAGGTTTCTTTTTATTTCGGGCAGAGCGACAAACTATGCATGATTTTTGCATATATCCAGATTGCACAGTTTTAGTTCGTTTGTTAACGAGCTTTCAGAAGGAATAACACTATGATCGCCTTGAATAAAAAATGGTTATCGGGTCTGGTTGCGGGTGCTCTGATGGCCGTCTCTGCCGGCACGCTCGCTGCGGAACAAAAAACGCTGCACGTTTACAACTGGTCTGACTATATTGCGCCGGACACGGTCGCGAATTTTGAAAAAGAGACCGGCATTAAAGTGGTCTATGACGTGTTCGATTCCAACGAAGTGCTGGAAGGCAAACTGATGGCGGGCAGCACCGGCTTCGACCTCGTGGTACCGTCCGCGAGCTTCCTGGAGCGTCAGCTTACTGCCGGCGTCTTCCAGCCGCTGGATAAGAGCAAATTACCGAACTGGAAAAACCTCGACCCGGAAGTGCTGAAGCTGGTGGCCAAACACGACCCGGAGAACAAATACGCGATGCCGTATCTGTGGGCGACCACCGGTATTGGCTACAACGTCGATAAAGTCAAAGCGGCGCTGGGCCCGGATGTCAAGCTGGACAGCTGGGACGTGGTGCTGAAGCCGGAAAACCTTGCGAAGCTGAAAAGCTGCGGCGTCTCTTTCCTCGATGCACCGGAAGAGATCTTCGCCACCGTGCTGAACTACCTGGGCAAAGATCCGAACAGCAACAAGGCGGATGATTACACCGGTCCGGCGACGGATCTGCTGCTGAAGCTGCGTCCAAACATTCGTTACTTCCACTCGTCTCAGTACATCAATGACCTGGCGAACGGCGACATCTGCGTCGCGATTGGCTGGGCAGGGGACGTATGGCAGGCGGCTAACCGCGCGAAAGAGGCGAAAAACGGCGTGAATGTCTCCTACTTCATTCCGAAAGAGGGGGCGCTGGCCTTCTTTGACGTCTTCGCGATGCCGACGGATGCGAAAAACAAAGATGAAGCTTATCAGTTCCTCAACTACCTGATGCGTCCTGACGTGATCGCCCACATCAGCGACCATGTTTACTACGCAAACGGTAACAAGGCCTCCGTGCCGCTGGTGAGCGAAGAAATCCGTAATAACCCGGCTATCTATCCGCCAGCGGATGTGTTCGCCAAGCTCTTCACCCTGAAAGTTCAGGATCCAAAAATTGACCGTGTGCGTACCCGCGCGTGGACCAAGGTGAAAAGCGGTAAATAACGGCGTTTGGTATTGTTGCCCGGTGGCGCTATCGCCTACCGGGCCTATACAACCCGTAGGCCGGGCAAGCGTTAGCGCCGCCCGGCGATGCGCACCCTGACGGTGCGTTTGCACCAGTTTTGATCTATGCCGGAGAGCACCCCGTGAATGACGCGATCCCCCGCCCGCAGGCGAAAGTCCGTAAAGCGCTGACCCCGCTTCTTGAAATTCGTAACCTCACCAAATCTTTCGATGGCCAGCATGCCGTGGACGACGTCAGCCTGACTATCTATAAAGGCGAAATTTTTGCCCTTCTGGGGGCGTCCGGCTGCGGCAAATCGACACTGCTGCGTATGCTGGCCGGTTTTGAACAGCCCACGGCCGGGCAGATCATGCTTGATGGCGTGGATCTCTCCAGCGTGCCGCCGTATCAGCGCCCCATTAACATGATGTTCCAGTCTTACGCGCTGTTTCCGCACATGACGGTGGAGCAGAACATCGCCTTTGGCCTGAAGCAGGATAAGCTGCCGAAGGCTGAAATTACCGCGCGCGTGGCCGAGATGCTGAGCCTGGTGCATATGCAGGAGTTCGCGAAACGTAAACCGCACCAGCTTTCTGGCGGTCAGCGTCAGCGTGTGGCGCTGGCCAGAAGCCTGGCAAAACGCCCGAAACTGCTGCTGCTTGATGAGCCGATGGGGGCGCTGGATAAAAAACTGCGCGACCGTATGCAGCTCGAAGTGGTGGATATTCTCGAACGCGTGGGCGTGACCTGCGTGATGGTCACCCACGACCAGGAAGAAGCCATGACCATGGCCGGACGTATCGCGATCATGAACCGCGGCAAGTTCGTGCAGATTGGCGAGCCGGAAGAGATTTATGAGCATCCGACCACCCGCTACAGCGCTGAGTTCATCGGTTCGGTGAACGTCTTTGAAGGGCTGCTGAAAGCGCGTCAGGAAGATGGCCTGATCATCGAATCGCCGGGGCTGCAGCATCCGCTTAAGGTCGATCCGGATAACTCCGTGGTGGATAACGTGCCGGTCTACGTCGCGCTGCGCCCGGAGAAGATCATGCTCTGCGACGATCCGCCTGCCGATGGCTATAACTTTGCCGTGGGTGAAGTGGTGCACATTGCCTATCTGGGTGACCTCTCCATCTACCACGTACGCCTGAAAAGCGGGCAGATGCTGAGTGCCCAGTTGCAGAACGAACACCGCTATCGCAAAGGCCAGCCAACCTGGGGTGACGAGGTGCGCCTGTGCTGGGATGCGGACAGCTGTGTTGTGCTGACGGTATAAGGAGCGGCCAATGAGTACACTTGAACCTCCAGCCCGCGCAGGTAAACCGGGCGGCGTTGTCAGCTGGCTGACGCGCATGCAGATGAACCACGGCCGCAAGCTGGTGATCGCCATGCCTTACGTGTGGCTGATCCTGCTGTTTCTGCTGCCGTTCCTGATTGTTTTCAAGATAAGCCTGGCGGAAATGGCGCGGGCGATCCCGCCCTACACCAACCTGCTGGACTGGGCCGACGGGCAACTGACGCTGACGCTGAATCTCGGCAACTTCCTGCAGCTGACGGATGACCCGCTCTATTTCGAGGCTTACCTCCAGTCGCTGCAGGTGGCGGCGATCTCGACGCTCTGCTGCCTGGTCATGGGCTATCCGCTGGCGTGGGCCGTGGCGCACAGTAAACCGTCGACGCGGAATATTTTGCTGCTGCTGGTGATCCTGCCGTCGTGGACCTCGTTCCTGATCCGCGTTTACGCGTGGATGGGGATCCTGAAAAACAACGGCGTGCTGAACAACTTCCTGATGTGGTTAGGCGTTATCGATCAGCCGCTGACGATCCTGCACACCAATCTCGCGGTTTATATTGGCATTGTGTACGCCTATCTGCCGTTTATGGTGCTGCCGATCTATACGGCGCTGACGCGTATTGATTATTCGCTGGTGGAAGCCTCGCTGGATCTTGGTGCCCGTCCGTTAAAAACCTTCTTCAGCGTCATTGTCCCGCTGACCAAAGGCGGCATTATCGCCGGGTCGATGCTGGTCTTTATCCCGGCGGTAGGGGAGTTTGTGATCCCGGAACTGCTCGGCGGGCCAGACAGCATCATGATTGGCCGCGTGCTGTGGCAGGAGTTCTTCAATAACCGCGACTGGCCGGTGGCGTCGGCGGTGGCGATCGTGATGTTACTGCTGTTGATCGTGCCGATCATGTGGTTCCACAAGCATCAGCAGAAACAGATGGGAGACCACGGATGAACAACTTACCGGTAGTGCGCTCCCCGTGGCGAATTGCGATCCTGGTTATCGGCTTCACCTTCCTGTATGCACCGATGCTGATGCTGGTGATCTACTCGTTCAACAGCTCCAAACTGGTGACGGTGTGGGCCGGCTGGTCGACGCGCTGGTACAGCGAGCTGTTCCACGATGATGCGATGATGAGCGCGGTGGGGCTGAGCCTGACCATCGCGGCGTTGGCGGCGACAATGGCGTCCGTTCTGGGCACGATCGCCGCGCTGGTGATGGTGCGCTTCGGCCGTTTTCGCGGTTCGAACGGGTTTGCCTTTATGATCACTGCACCGCTGGTCATGCCCGACGTCATTACCGGTCTTGCGCTGCTGCTGCTGTTCGTGGCGCTGGCGCATGCCATCGGCTGGCCGGCGGATCGCGGCATGCTCACCATCTGGCTGGCGCACGTCACCTTCTGTACCGCGTATGTCGCGGTGGTGATCTCCTCGCGCCTGCGCGAGCTGGATCGCTCCATTGAAGAGGCGGCGATGGATCTCGGCGCGACGCCGCTGAAGGTCTTTTTCATCATCACCCTGCCGATGATTATGCCGGCGGTGATCTCCGGCTGGCTGCTGGCGTTTACCCTGTCGCTCGACGATCTGGTGATCGCCAGCTTTGTCTCCGGCCCGGGCGCGACGACGCTGCCGATGCTGGTCTTCTCCAGCGTACGCATGGGGGTCAACCCGGAGATCAACGCCCTGGCCTCGATCATCCTCGGCGTGGTCGGAATTGTCGGATTTATCGCCTGGTATTTGATGGCGCGCGCGGAAAAGCAGCGCGTGCGTGATATCCAGCGTGCAAGACGCGGCTGAAGGATTTAAAATTTCCAGTGATGTGCCGCGCATGACGCGGCACTGTTTTTCAGGGAAGTAAAACATTGGGATTATTAAAGAAATCACGTATTACGCACGCGCGTCCTAACGTTCCTGCTCTGGTTCAGGTGGCGGCGCTCGCCATTATTATGATCCGCTGCCTGGATGTGCTGATGATTCTCAACACCCTGGGCGTGCGCGGCATCGGTGAGTTCATTCACCGCAGCGTGCAGACGTGGAACCTGACGCTGGTTTTTTTGAGCAGCCTGATGCTGGTCTTTATCGAGATCTACTGCGCATTCTCGCTGGTCAAAGGGCGCAACTGGGCGCGCTGGGTCTATCTGCTGACGCAGGTAACCGCGGCGAGCTATCTGTGGGCGGCTTCGCTGGGATACGGCTACCCGGAACTGTTCAGCATTGCCGGCGGCTCCAAACGCGAAATCTTCCACGCGCTGGTCATGCAGAAATTGCCGGATATGCTGGTGCTCCTGTTGCTCTTTGCGCCAGCTTCAAGCCGGCGGTTCTTCCGCCTGCAATAATGTGTATAATCGCTGCCCTCGCTTTCCTTAAGGTTTTCATATGCAGTGCGCACTCTATGACGCCGGACGCTGCCGCTCCTGTCAGTGGATAGAACAGCCGGTCTCTCAACAACTCACCGCCAAAATGGCCGACCTGCAACAGCTGCTGGCAGCACACGCGGTGGCGGAGTGGTGCGCACCCGTCAGCGGCCCGGAGCAGGGCTTTCGTAATAAAGCCAAAATGGTGGTCAGCGGCAGCGTTGAAAAACCCCTGCTCGGGATGCTGCATCGCGACGGCACGCCGGAAGATTTGACCGACTGCCCGCTCTATCCAGCCTCCTTTGCGCCTGTTTTTGCCGCGCTGAAACCGTTTATCGCGCGGGCCGGGTTAACGCCTTATAACGTCGCCCGCAAGCGCGGTGAGCTGAAATACCTGCTGCTGACGGAGAGTCAGGCAGATGGCGGCATGATGCTGCGTTTTGTGCTGCGCTCGGAAACCAAACTGGAGCAGCTGCGCGAGGCGCTGCCGTGGCTGCAGGAACAGCTTCCGCAGCTTAAGGTGATTACCGCAAACATTCAGCCAGTGCATATGGCGATCATGGAAGGGGAGAAAGAGATCTACTTGACCGAGCGACACGCGCTGGCTGAGAACTTCAACGGCGTGCCGCTGTGGATCCGCCCGCAAAGCTTCTTCCAGACGAACCCGACGGTGGCGAGTGCGTTATACGCCACCGCCCGCGACTGGGTACGGTCGCTGAATATCCATCATATGTGGGATCTGTTCTGCGGCGTCGGTGGTTTTGGCCTGCACTGCGCCACGCCCGAGATGCAGCTCACCGGGATTGAGATCTCCGCCGAAGCCATTGCCTGTGCGAAACAGTCCGCCGCCGGGCTGGGTTTGACGAATATCCACTTCCAGGCGCTGGACTCCACGCAGTTCGCGACCGGCCAGGGCAACGTGCCGGCGCTGGTGCTGGTCAACCCGCCGCGCCGTGGCATCGACAAGGCGCTGTGCGACTACCTGAGCCAGATGGCACCGGAGTACATCATCTACTCCAGCTGCAACGCGCAGACCATGGCGAAAGACATCGCTCAACTGCCGGGCTATCGCGTTGAACGCGTTCAGCTTTTCGATATGTTCCCGCATACCGCCCATTATGAAGTGCTGACGTTGCTCGTAAAATCTTAAACAAAATGTGAACTCTTCATTCCTGCGAAATCAGGTAAGCTTACGTCATAAGACATGAATGAAGGCTTACCCATGAAGCAGATCCTGCTGGTGGAAGATGACCACGATATCGCGGCGCTTCTGCGACTCAATTTAGAAGACGAAGGCTACGCCATCACCCACGAGCCCGACGGGGGCAACGCCCTGCAGCGTCTTGAAAAACAGGCGTGGGATGCGGTGATCCTCGACCTGATGCTGCCCAACGTTGACGGGCTGGAGATTTGCCGCCGTATTCGTCAGATGACGCGTTACCTGCCGGTCATTATCATCAGCGCCCGCAGTAGCGAAACTGACCGCATTACCGGGCTGGAAACCGGTGCCGATGACTATCTGGCAAAACCGTTTTCGGTGCAGGAGTTGATTGCGCGCATCAAAGCCCTGTTTCGCCGCCAGCAGGCGATGGGACAGGCGCAAACCGACGGTCACATTCAGGCTCACGGCCTGACCATCGATCCGCTGGCGCGCAGCGTGCTGCTTCATGGCCAGGTGGTGGATCTCACCCCGCGTGAATTCGAGCTGCTCTACTTCTTTGCCCGTCATCCTGGCGAGGTGTTTTCGCGTCTGGCCCTGCTGGAGCAGGTCTGGGGCTACCAGCACGAAGGCTACGAGCACACTGTGAACACCCACATCAACCGCCTGCGCATCAAGATTGAGAAGGATGCTGCCGAGCCGGAGATCATTCGCACCGTCTGGGGCAAGGGCTACAAATTTGCGGAGGCGCACCATGATGCGCCGCTTTAGCCTCAGCCAGCGTCTGACGCTGCTGTTTATCCTGCTGATGATGCTCTGCGCCGCCGTTGCCTGCGCGGTACAGCTCTACAGCAGTATGCAGTACGGTAATGCGATGGTGCAGCGGTTGTCGGGCGGGCTGGCGCAGCAGATTGTCCAGCGTGAACCGATTCTGGACGCGCAGGGCAGGGTTGACCGCAGCGCGCTGAAACCGCTGTTTGACCGGCTGATGACCTTTAACCCCAGCGTTGAGCTGTACGTCGTCTCCCCGGACGGCACGCTGCTGGCCGATGCCGCGCCGCCGGGCCATATTCAGCGACAAACCATCGACCTTGCTCCGGTGCAGAGCTTCCTCAGCGGCGAGGTCATGCCGATCTATGGCGACGATCCGCGCAGTCAGAGTAAAAAAGTCTTCAGCGCGACGCCGTTACGTCAGGACGGCGAGCTTAAAGGCTATCTGTATATTATTTTGCAGGGCGAGGAGTCGAACGCGCTGGCGGAAATGGCCTGGCATAAGGCGCTGTGGAGTACCGTCCTCTGGTCACTGCTGTGGGTGGCGCTGTTTGGACTGCTGGCAGGCTTACTGATCTGGTACTGGGTCACGCGTCCGGTCAAACGCCTGACCCGCGAAGTGGCCGGGCTGGAGCAGGACAGCATCAGCGCCATCAGGCAGCTGGCGGCACAGCAGCCGGACGCGGCGGCGAAAGATGAAGTGGCGCTACTGCGCAACAGCTTTATCGAGCTGGCGCGTAAAATCACCCGTCAGTGGGATCAGCTGGCGGACAGCGATCGCCAGCGCCGGGAGTTTATCGCCAATATCTCGCACGATCTCCGCACACCGCTGACGTCGCTGCTGGGCTATCTCGAAACCCTGTCGCTCAAATCCGCGACCCTGACGCCGCAGGAGCACCAGCAGTATCTCGCCACCGCCCTGCGTCAGGGGCAGAAGGTGCGTCATCTCTCCCAGCAGCTGTTTGAGCTGGCGCGTCTTGAACACGGCGGCATTAAACCGCAGCGTGAGCGTTTCGCCATGGCGGAGCTGATTTCCGACGTGGCGCAGAAGTTTGAATTAACCGCCCGCACCCGGGAGGTGAACCTGCATATTGATGTGCCGGGACCGCTGCCGCTGATTAATGCCGATGTGTCGATGATTGAGAGGGTGGTGACCAACCTGCTCGATAACGCGATGCGGCATACGCCAGCCGGCGGGGAGATCCGTCTGGCGGTCTGGCAGGAGAATCAACAGCTTCAGGTCGAAGTGGCCGACAACGGAACGGGTGTTGATGCCGCGCTGCGCGACGATCTGTTCCAGCGGCCATCGGCGTTGACGACCCAGGCATCACGCGAGGATCGTGGCGGGTTAGGGCTGCTGATTGTGAAACGGATGCTGGAGCTGCACGGGGGCGGGATCAGGCTGATGGAGTCGGTGAGTGGGGCGCGTTTTCGCTTCTTTGTTCCGCTGTAGAATTGCCGGATGACGCTACGCTTATCCGGCCTGGAATTCCCCCCGTAGGCCGGGTAAGGCGTAGCCGCCACCCGGCAAAAAAATCTTACTGCGGGAACCACTGCTCGCTGATTTTCTGATACGTACCGTCGGCTTTAATCGCTTTCAGCGCGCCGTTCAGTTTTTCCAGCAGGGCTTTGTTATCCGGACGAACCGCGATGCCCAGACCCGTGCCGAAGTACTGTGGATCGGTCACTTTTTCCGTGGCGGTGCCCAGCTGCGGGTTGGTTTTCAGCCATTCGTTCACCACGGCGGTATCACCGAATACGCCATCGATACGGCCGTTTTTCAGGTCGATAATCGCATTCTGGTAGCTGTCATAGGCCACGGTTTTCACTTCAGGATGCTTGTCCTGCAGGTACTTCTGGTGGGTGGTGCCGTTTTCCATCCCGATGCGTTTGCCTTTCAGCTCGTCGAACGACTTGTACGCCCCTTTCTTCGCAATCACCACCGCCGAGTTGGCGTAGTACGGGTCGGTGAAGGCCACCTGCTTGCTGCGCTCAGGCGTGATGTCCATCCCGGAGATCACCGCATCGTATTTTTTAAATTTCAGCGACGGGATCAGGCTGTCGAAGGCATGGTTGGTAAAGGTGCAGTCGGCCTGCATCTGTTTGCACAGCGCTTTCGCCAGGTCGATATCGAAACCGACGATCTGGTTGCTGGCATCCAGCGATTCAAACGGCGGATAGGTGGCGGAAACGCCAAAATTGATTTTATCCGCAGCGGATGCGCCAGCGGCGAACGTTGCCAGTAAAGCGGCCAGAACTAACTTTTTCATTATCATACTCCCGTCTGTAGGTCCTATGAATAAACAATGCCAGCAAATGAATTTATATTCAATAAAAATGATTAAATATTATTTATGATATAAAAAAAAGCGGATAACCAGAAGGTTACCCGCATTGATGTTTATATTTTATGCATTCTGTAGGTCGGGTAAGGCGAAGCCGCCACCGGACTAATTCCGGCGCTCAAACGCCAGCGCTTTACGCTCGATCAGGCGCATCATTAGCGTCAGCAGACCGTTCACCACCAGATACACCACGCCCGCCGCGCCGAACACCATCACATCATAGGTGCGTCCGTACAGCAGCTGTCCGTGCCCCATCACTTCCATCAGGGTGATGGTGTAGGCCAGAGAGGTACTCTTGAACACCAGCACCACTTCGTTGGAGTAAGAGGAGAGGGCGCGCTTAAAGGCGTACGGCAGCAGGATCGCCAGCGTGTCTTTCTTGCTCATGCCCAGCGCCCCGCAGGACTGCCACTGTCCTTCCGGAATCGCACGGATCGCCCCATAGAACAGTTGGGTGGTATAGGCCGCACTGTTCAGCGAAAGGGCTATCAGGGCACACAGCCACGGCTCAGAAAGCAGGTGCCAGATAACCGGATACTCCTGCAGCGACGGGAACTGGCCCGGGCCGTAGTAAATCAGGAATATCTGCACCAGCAGCGGCGTACCGGTAAACAGGGTGATATAAGCGCGCACAATCCACACCAGCACCGGCGTTTTCAGCGTCAGGATGATGGTGAAAATGAGCGCCAGGATCAGCGCCACGATGATGGACGCCACGGTCAGCGTCAGGCTGGTGTGCAGCCCTTTCATCAGCTCGGGAAAGTATTCAAGCATCAGCCTGGTCTCCGTTCAAAGCGCGTGGCACGCAGGTCAATACGCTTGAGGATGTACTGACTGAGCAACGTGATCACCAGGTAGATCGCCGCCGCCACAATGTACCAGGTAAAGGGTTCCTGGGTACGAGTGGCGATGCTTTTGGTTTGCAGCATCAAATCGTTAACGCTTATCAGGCTTACCAGCGCGGTATCTTTCAGCAGCACCAGCCACTGGTTGCCGAGGCCCGGCAGGGCATGACGCCACATCTGCGGCATCACCAGACGGAAGAAGATCGCGGATTTCGACAACCCTAACGCCTGACCCGACTCCCATTGCCCCTGCGGCACGGCCTTCAGCGCACCGCGCAGGGTTTGCGAGGCGTACGCGGAGTAGAGCAGGGAGAGGGCAATCACGCCGCACAGGAACGGGCTGACGTCGAAGTTTTCAATCTGCATCTGCACCGGGATCTGCGCAAAACCGAGATTGAGGGTAAAGCCGTCCGACAGCGTAAGCAGCAGCTGTGAGGAGCCGAAATAGATAAACAGGACCACCAGAATTTCCGGTAGTCCACGCAGCACGGTGACCAGCGCGGAGCCTGTCCAGGCGACGGGGAACCATTTCGCGGATTCCCACACCGCAAAGAACATCGCCAGCACAAGGCCGATAATCAGTGCGCAAACGGCAAGGCCGACGGTCATCCCGGCGGCGCTTGCTAAAGGAAAAATTTCATTCATCAGGAATTACTTCTGGAACCATTTTTTGTAGATGGTTTCGTAGGTGCCGTCTTTCTTCACTTTTTCCAGCGCAGCGTTGAATTTCTGCTGCAGCTCGGTGTTGCCCTGACGAACGGCAATCCCCAGACCGGTACCGAAGTAGTCCTTATCGGTCACTTTGTCGCCCACTGGCGCCAGCTTGTCGTTGGCTTTCAGCCATTCAGTCACGACCGCGGTGTCACCAAATACGCCATCGATACGGCCATTTTGCAGATCCAGCTTCGCGTTCTGGTAGCTGTCATACGGAACGGTGGTGATTTCCGGATGCTTATCCATGATGAATTTCTGGTGGGTGGTGCCGTTCTGCACGCCCACTTTTTTGCCTTTCAGCTGATCGACAGAGGTGAATTTGCCTTTCTGACCAATGAACAGGGCGGAGTTGTCGTAGTACGGGGTGGTGAACAGCACCTGCTTTTCACGCTCTGGGGTGATGTCCATACCAGCCATCACGGCGTCGATACGGCGGAACTTCAGGCTTGGGATCAGGCTGTCGAACGCCTGGTTGCTGAAGGTGCAGGTCGCATCGATCTCTTTACACAGGGCATTCGCCAGGTCTATGTCGAAGCCAACAATTTTGTTGTTCGCATCCATAGACTCAAACGGAGGATAAGACGCTTCCGTGGCGAAACGAATGGTCTGGGCTGCGGTAGCGGAAAGGGTAACGCCAGCAAGCAGCACGGCAAGTAATACTTTTTTCATTATATTTCCCCTGACACAATCAATGAGATAAATAGTTTTTGAAGGCATCGGTTTGCGGGTTCGCGAAGCAGCTCGCATCACCTTGCTCAACGATATACCCGTTTTCCATATAGACCACACGGCTGGCGGTTTTTCGCGCCACTTCCACTTCGTGGGTGACGATAACCTGCGTAATGTTGGTTTCCGCCAGCTCGCGAATGATGCTGACGATCTGAGCGGTGATTTCCGGATCCAGCGCCGCCGTCGGTTCATCAAACAGCAGTACCGCAGGCTCCATCATCAGCGCACGGGCAATCGCCACGCGCTGCTGCTGGCCACCGGAAAGGTGCAGCGGGTAGCGGTCGCTGTAGGGCTTAAGACGCAGACGTTCCAGCAGCTTTTCCGCACGCGCGATCGCCTGATCCTTGCTTAAGCCCAGCACGCGGCATGGCGCTTCAATCAGGTTTTGCAGTACGGTGAGATGCGGCCAGAGATTGTATTGCTGGAAGACCATGCCGACGTTTTGACGCAGTTCGCGAATCGCCTTATCAGAGGGCGTTTTGGCGAAGTCAAAATGGTTACCGGCGATAGCCAGCGTACCTGAACGGGGCATTTCAAGCAGATTAAGGACACGCAGAAGGGAGCTTTTGCCTGCGCCGCTTGGACCCAGCAAAACCAGCGTTTCGCCTTCCGGGCAGTTCAGCGTGATGTCAAACAGCGCCTGGTGTGCGCCGTAGAAGCAGTTAATGCCGTTTAGTTTAATACTCATCGGGGCAGTCTTTACTCATCCAGGCAATCTATAGCAATTGAGGCCGCAGATAGTACCGTTGACAGAATAGTTATGCAATATTTCTGCGTTAAAAGTTAAATATAACCCGTGTTTCCCCTTAAACATAGCACAAAATAGCGAGCGGCAAGGTCGGCGAGTATAAATGTCGGCATTCCGCATGAAATGCCGCACATTTTACGGGGGTTACCGCGCGGTATCGCAGAAGTTAGCGATTCTCAATCGACTGGCGAAGCGTGCCGGCCGGGGCATGAACGCTGCCGCCAACGTAGCGCACGTCGTCCACTGCCCAGCACTGGCCTTCACGGATCATCAGCACTTCATCCTGCCAGGTTTGGATGCCCTGGGTCAGCTTCACGCGCAGCGGAATATTTCGCGCATCGGTGTTCGGAATGGTGGACGCGCTGGCCACCTCGGCGCTGTCTGGCAGCGTGGTGCGGCTGGAGAACGGGTCGGACTTCAGCAGCGCGTTGTGCTGCGGATCGCGGGTGGCGTCGTTGAGCAGTTTTGCCAGCCCATCGCTCAGGTACGGGCGCAGACCGGTAAGATCGTTGCTGCGGTGCTGAATGCGATAATCATAGAACTGTTGCGCCACGGTATCCGGCCCGCCCTCGATACAGGGGCCGCTGCGGGTACCGATATCCTTAAAGGCTGGCGTGACCGTGGTGGTACAGGCGCTGAGCACCAGCGCGCAGGGCACTAAAAGTGTTAAAGCTGAATAGCGCATGTTGATTTCCTTATTTATTAACTATCCTTTCAATCATAGCGTAACGAACCGATAATGCTGTCCCTAAGGCATTGAACGCTAAAGAAGGAGAGAAACCATGCAGTTTTCAACAACGCCAACCCTGGAAGGGCAGACCATTACCGAGTATTGCGGCGTGGTCACCGGTGAAGCGATTCTCGGTGCCAATATCTTCCGTGACTTTTTTGCCGGTATTCGCGATATCGTGGGCGGCCGCTCTGGCGCGTACGAAAAAGAGCTGCGCAAAGCGCGCGAAATAGCTTTTAAAGAGCTCGGCGAGCAGGCGCAAGCCCTCGGCGCGGATGCGGTTGTGGGGATCGACATCGACTACGAAACGGTCGGTAAAGACGGCAGCATGCTGATGGTGAGCGTAAGCGGTACGGCGGTGAAAACCCTGCGATGAGGCGTGCGTTTGCCCCACTCCTGCTGGCGCTGTTGCTGGCAGGATGTGTTTCGGAAAAAGGGATTGTCGATAAAGGTGCCTACGAGCTGGATACGCGCCATCAGGCCCAGGCGGCGTATCCGCGCATAAAGGTGCTGGTTCTTCACTACACCGCGGATGATTTTGACAGCTCGCTGGCCACGCTGACGGATAAAAACGTCAGCTCTCACTATTTGATCCCTGCCACACCGCCTGCCCCTGACGGTAAGCCGCGCATCTGGCAGCTGGTGCCTGAAAGCGAACTGGCCTGGCATGCGGGTATCAGCTTCTGGCGCGGCACCAACCGTATCAATGATACCTCGGTGGGCATTGAGCTGGAGAACCGTGGCTGGCAGAAAACGGCCGGGGTGAAGCATTTTACGCCGTTCGCACCAGCGCAAATTGCGGCGCTGGTCCCGCTTGCTAAAGACATTATCGCCCGCTACAACATCAAGCCTGAGAACGTGGTGGCTCATGCGGATATTGCGCCGCAGCGCAAGGACGATCCCGGCCCGCTTTTCCCCTGGCGTGAGCTGGCGCATCAGGGGATTGGCGCCTGGCCTGATGCTGACCGGGTGGCATTTTATATGAATGGGCGGCCGCCTTATCAGCCGGTGGACACCGCCGCGCTGCTGGATCTGCTCGCGCGCTATGGTTACGAGGTGCCCGATAACAGCACTCCCGCCCAGCAGAAACGCATCATCATGGTGTTCCAGATGCACTTCAGGCCGCAGTTGTGGAACGGTGTCGCGGATGTCGAAACGCTGGCCATCGCCGAAGCGCTTCTGGAGAAATACGGACAGGGGTAATTCTTCGGAAAGCCCCCGAAAGAAAGATTAGCTATTAATGCGCTTAAGATTAATCTTAAGTACATTCTCAATTCATTTTAAGTTAATTGATTTAAAATCGGCCTCAATTAAGATGGATTCATCGATTCACAGCATGAATCAAATTAAAAAAACAGCGCTTGTTTGGTTTTTTTAATTTTAAAAGAATACGAAATTTACTTTACGGCAACATCTATTGCTGCCGACCACTTTCCCTTTTAAACATCTTAATCAGGTATAACAATGTTAAGCATTTTCAGTAAAAAAACGCGTCCTCATCATGAAATGGCAGCCATTATTGCTTCAACGTCTGGTTACGAAGAAAAAACGTTAAAGAAATGGCAACGAATTTCCACACAAAACTCGGATAATATTCATATTATCATCAGCGGTGAAGTTGAGTTCCGCCGCAGTTCTGATGATTTATGCTTATTTACGCTGGAGGGACAATGTATTTTTGGCCTCTCCGCCATTTTTTACAACTCGGCACACATGCACGGCGTTGTGCGCACCAACACCGTAATACGCACCATTCATAAAGATGATTTCCAGCGGTTAATGACCGAGCAGGGGCTGTGGCCTGAGTTAACCAAAGTGCTGGCATGGTATATCTGTATGCTCAGCAAACGTGATGACCGTTTAGTTGCCCGCAGCGCATATTCCGTGGTGCGTGAATTCCTGATTGAAATTAACGAGCTGATTGTTCAGCAGCAGCGCGATATTAACATTTACGATTATATTCAGGAATACACCAACCTGGCACGCAGTACCATTATCAAAATTCTCTCCGACCTGAAAAAAGGCCAATATATTGTGGTGGAAAAAGGGCGGTTGATTAGCCTGACCACGTTACCGGAAAAATATTAGTCTCCTCCTGCGTCTCCTTTTATCACCGAAGGAGACGCATTTTGCGTTTCATCGACCGGTGGTGCCGGCATTTTTCCCTTCGCCATATCATTCTGCTGCTGTTTTAACGCCTGCATAAATAACGCTTTTAACGCACCGTCATCCTCAGATGTCGTCGCCTGTTCGTGTGCCTCGGTGCCGGGTAAGGTATCGCGCGAGGTGTCATGCGTGACGGAGCTATCCGGTAAGGTGCCATCAGGTGCCTGCTGCCAGTCATTTTCGTCGCTGTTGATCGGCATATTCTCCATCGGCGGTAAATCGTCCTTTATTTTCACCGGCTGCGGTTTGGGCTGCGGGTGCGGGAACGGCTTCGTTACATAGATATAATGCATATCCGAGAGGCTGGTTTCCGGCTTCGCGACGCTGACCTTTTTCACCACCGGCGCCGGATGGCGTAAGTTCCAGTACACATGGGCATAAAGCCCGGCGACGATCAGCGCACACATCCCCAGACACCAGAGCGTGACCACGCTGAACATTTTACTGAACGACGGTAACCGCCAGGAAAACCAGACCGGTTCCCCGGTGGTATAGCTGCGCTGGGCAGCGAGACAGATAGTAGACATTATGCGTGCTTCTCTTGCGTGTTCGGGGTGGTCTGCGATGCCTGGAGCTGAACGCTCGGTGTGGTATGGGTTTCGCGCATCAGCTGCATCAGGGTCTCTTCCCCTGGGATACCATCGACGCGAAGGTGCATCTTCTCCTGGAATTCGCGGGTGCGTTTCATCAGCTCCGCCGTCCAGTTTTTATCGTGCGTTTCGTTTTCACCGAGCGCGACGCTGAGCTGCTGATCCAGCCACTCAAGATCGTTGCTGTCGCTGGCCGCGGTAATTTCATCTTTGCCGGAAGGCGTCAGGCGGTGAAGCAGGGTGTAACTTCCCGTGGCGTGTTGGTTATACCAGGCGCGGCTCACCTGCCAGGTCCGGTTGTTCATCAGCAGATCCAGAGAGGTTTTTCCGGCGCGCGCCACCACGGCGTAGTTAATGTGGTTGCCCATTTTGACTTCACTGACCCACGGGTACCCTTCGCTGGCCAGGGTATCCAGGCTGGCCGTTCCCTGTTTACACATCAGGTTCACTTTGGCCGCGTTCTGACACAGGGCGTCGTCTGCTGAAGCGTCATACCCCCACATGGCGTACAGCTGGTGCATGGCATCAGGCTGATTCACCACCTCGTTTTCGATAACCGGGACCACCGGCGCGTCTGGCGTTTTGACTGGCTGTTTCCAGCTGGCCGGCACCGGCAGCGCCACCGGCAGTTTTGCCGTAATGGAAGAGGTCATCATCCAGCCGCAGGCAGCGAACAGGACGGAGGCGAACAGCCCGACGGTAGCCAGCGCTTTACCGCGTTTCGGCGCCGGGAGCACTTCGCCGATGGCCAGACGCAGATGGCGCGGCCCGACGTTCGGCGCGCGTTCGGTCCAGGCGGCCAGCATTGAGAGATGCGCCAGCGCATTCAGCTTGCTGATATTACCTTTGGTCAGGGCGTGGATTTTTTTCACGCGAGCAGGCGTCAGCGGGGAGATCGCTGCGCCGTGCTCTTCGCACTGGGCGTCGACATAGCGCAGGAACTCGCGGCAGGTCAGGTTACGCAGCGTGTGGCGGGTCAGAACAAACGCCTGCAGCGCGGAATCGGTCAGCATCGTCTCCCTGTCTTCACTGCCCATCAGGATGACCGACAAACGCACGTCCAGCTCCTGGGCACGCGTGAGCAGCATGGCCAGCAGATCATAACAGTTGTGCTTCATCGCCTCAGCATGGGTGATGACCAGCACCTTCTGCGTGGCACGGGCATCTCGCCACTGGCGCAGCACGGCATCCACGGCCTGCAGTTTATTTTTGCTCTCTTTCACCGACGGGTTGAGCTTATAAAGGAGAGAATTGGCGCTCAGCTTCGGAAAGGCATTAACCGGGATGACGGCGTTGCTGCGCTTCAACGCCTCGCTGAACTGCCCCAGCAGTTCGCTGTCGTGGTAAAAGAGCCCGGTGATCCCTGCCTGCTGGCTTTTTTCTTTCAGAAGATTGAACACATCCTGATGATAAGGCACCAGAAAATCACCCGATTTGCGGGTGATATTTCTGAACGGAGGGGTACTGAATTTAAAATGACTCTGATACATAGCGACTAACCGTCTCATCTCTTTAATAGCAATGGGCGAAAAGTACGGGATGCACCAGGTCTGGTCAATTTAACACCAGAGTAAAAATAACCTGCCGTCAGGCTCTAACATTCCCCTTTTTTCCGGTCAATCATTTTCTTCATTAAAGTTAATAGCGAAGCCGATAGTCCACCTTCAGGGGGCTGATTATTATTAGCTCACTCAGTGATGCAGCACGTCGCTGCGAATGACTGCTTTGCTAAAAGGCCAGATAAATAATGAGGAACGTATTCCTTTCCCGTTTAATGACACCCTGCGTCATGCTTGTCATGCTGATATTCTGCAGCCAGCAGGGATATGTCGTTTATAAAGATTATAAGAAGGTTACGAATAAGTTAGCGAATGCTGATAAGCCGGCGCTAAAAAAAACTGACGCTGAAAAATCCTTTGGGCTTTTCACCGCCGCAGTGCGTCAAAGCAACGCGCCATCCGCGGCAAAAGCGCCACTGTCGGCAGAGATTGAGGGCATTATTCGTAGCGATGAATCCTGGTTATCGTTCGCCGTGATCAAGACGCCCGCCGGTCAGCAGAGCTACCGGGAAGGGGAGCCGCTGGTGGGCTTTGACGATGCCTATGTAAGTGAAATTAATCAAGATAATGTGGTGGTGCAGTACGAGGGGGCGAAACAGACGCTGGCCCTCAATAAACCGGCGTATTTCAAGGGCGGCGTTGACAGCGCCCCGGTTACCAAATCGAAAAAAGATGCCGGCGCCGACAGTCTGCATCTCGATGATTATCTGGTGTTAAAACCGTTAATCGATAAAGGCCAACTGGAAGGCTTTACTATTAATCCACGGAACGCAACGCCTTTTTACCATAATGCAGGACTGGAAAAAGGCGACGTGGTGTTGAAAGTCAATGACGTCGATATGACGCAAGAAGCGCAGGCGAAAAATATCATCGCCAACTGGTCGAAAATGAAAGAAGCGGATGTTGTCGTCAGACGGCACGCTCACCTTGAAAATATTCGGGTTAATGTATTCAACAATTAACAAGTGTACATCATGAAGAAATTTCCGTGGGCGTGCGTGGCGCTGACCGCATTGTCGTTATATTCCGGTTCGCTGCTTGCAGCCAACTTTAGCGCCAGTTTTAAAAATACCGATATCCGCGAATTTATCGATACGGTAAGTCGTAATCTGAATAAAACCATTCTCGTCGACCCGTCCGTTCAGGGCACCGTGTCGGTGAGAACCTATAACGTGCTGTCGGAGGAGGAATATTATCAGTTCTTCCTGAGCGTGCTGGACCTGTATGGTCTGTCGGTTATTCCGATGGATAACGGTATGGTCAAAGTGGTGCGTTCAAGCGTGGCGCGTACTGCCGGTGTACCGGTGGCCGACAGCAAAAATCCGGGCAAAGGGGATGAGATCATCACCCGCGTGGTGCGTATGGAAAACGTCCCGGTGCGCGAGCTGGCGCCGTTGCTGCGCCAGCTGAACGATGCTTCGGGCATCGGTAACGTGGTCCATTTTGAACCTTCAAACGTGCTGTTGTTAACCGGTAAAGCCTCGGTGGTGAACCGCCTGGTGGATCTGGTGGAGCGCGTGGATCGTTCCGGCATGCAGCGTCGTGAAATCGTGCCGCTGCGCTATGCCTCCGCCAAAGAGCTCTCTGACATGTTGAATAACCTCAATAATGAAGAGCAGAAAGGGCAGAACGCGCCGCAGCTGGCAACCAAAGTGGTGGCCGATGACGAAACCAACAGCCTGGTGATCAGCGGGACGGAAGATGCGCGTGCTCGCACCCGGTCGCTGATCGGTCAGCTCGACCGCGAGCAGAATAACGAGGGCAATACCCGCGTCTTTTACCTGAAATACGCCAACGCCTCAAAAGTGGTGCCGGTGCTGACCGGTATTGGTGAGCAGCTGAAAGACAAAGCGGGTACGCCGAAAAGCAAAACCGCAAGCCCTTCAGGGGATCTGAATATTACCGCCGATGATGCGACCAACTCCCTGGTGATCACCGCCCAGCCAAACGTCATGAACTCGCTGGAGAAGGTGATCGACAAGCTGGATATTCGCCGTCCGCAGGTGCTGGTGGAAGCGATCATTGCTGAAGTACAGGACGGCAACGGCCTGGATCTCGGCGTGCAGTGGACCAGCTCACACGGCGGCGTGCAGTTTGGCTCGACCGGTCTGCCGATCAGCCAGATTAAGAACAAGACGCTGAAAACGGCCAGCTTTACCGGCCTGGCGACCGGCTTCTTTAACGGCGACTTTGGTGCGCTGATGACTGCGCTGTCGACCACCGGTAAGAACGACATTCTCTCCACGCCGAGCGTGGTCACGCTGGATAACAAAGAAGCGTCGTTCAACGTCGGTCAGGATGTGCCGGTACTGTCCGGCTCCCAGACCACCAGCGGCGACAACGTCTTTAATTCGGTTGAACGTAAAACCGTCGGTACCAAGCTGAAGATTGTGCCGCAGATCAACGACGGGGATATGATCCACCTGAAGATCGAACAGGAAGTCTCCAGCGTCGATGCCAGCGCCACCACGGACGCCAGCCTGGGGCCAACCTTCAACACCCGTACCATCAATAACGAAGTGATGGTTCACAGTGGCCAGACGGTGGTGCTCGGCGGGTTGATGGAGAACGTCAACAAACAGAACGTGTCAAAAGTGCCGCTGCTGGGTGACCTGCCGCTGGTGGGACAGCTGTTCCGCTATACCTCGCAGGACACGTCGAAACGTAACCTGATGGTGTTTATCCACACCACCGTGCTGCGTGATGACGACAACTACAGCGCGGCGACGAAAGAGAAATACGATCAGATCCGCGCCCGTCAGCAGCAGCGTATGGAAGAGCAGAAGCTGGGGATTATTGAAAACAGTGATAACCCGGTACTGCCGGCACTGCCATCGCAAAGCCGTTCAACGCCGGTGGGGACGACTGCGCCGTCATCGACCCGCAATCCCTTCAAAGAGTAAGCGGAGGTGATGCGTGGATGAACTGACGAAACAGCTTTGCACCAGCAGCTTTGCGAAAGACAACGGCATCCTGTTCTGGAACGACACGGTCTATATCCGTGAAGATGTGCCCGCGTTTGCGCTGCTGGAGATGCGCCGGGTGCTGGGGCGCGCCTTTGTGCCCCAGACGCTGAGCGCCGAAGCGTTTGATGAAATGCTGGCCAAAATCTGGCAGCAGAACAGCGGCGTTTCGCAGCAGCTGGTGGACGACATGGATGCGGATATCGATCTGATGGCGTTAACCGAGGAGATCCCGGACAACGAAGATCTGCTGGATAACGACGAAAACTCGCCGGTGATCCGCCTGATCAACGCCATTCTTGGCGAAGCGGTGAAAGACGGCGCCTCGGATATCCATATCGAAACCTTCGAGCGCACGCTGAGCATCCGTTTTCGCGTTGACGGCGTGCTGCGCCCGGTGCTGCAGCCAGCGCGTAAGCTGGCGCCGCTGCTGGTGTCGCGTATTAAGGTGATGTCGAAGCTCGATATCGCCGAAAAGCGACTGCCGCAGGATGGCCGTATCTCCCTGCGCATTGGCCGTAAAGCGATCGACGTGCGTGTCTCGACTATTCCGTCGCAGTACGGCGAGCGCGTGGTCATGCGTCTGCTTGATAAGAGCAACCTGAAGCCGGACATCAACAAGCTCGGGCTGATTGATGAAGAGCTGGAAAAACTGAAAGGGCTGATTGCTCGCCCGCACGGCATTATCCTGGTCACCGGGCCGACAGGCTCCGGTAAAAGTACCACCCTGTACGCCATTCTGTCGGCGCTGAACGGCCATGAACGTAACATCCTGACCGTCGAAGATCCGATTGAGTATGAACTGGAAGGGGTGGGGCAGACGCAGGTGAACCCGCGCGTGGACATGACCTTTGCCCGCGGCCTGCGCGCCATTTTGCGTCAGGATCCGGACGTGGTGATGATCGGGGAGATTCGTGACGGCGAAACCGCGCAAATTGCGGTGCAGGCGTCGCTCACCGGTCACCTGGTCATGTCTACGCTGCACACCAACAGTGCGGCGGGGGCGATCACCCGTCTGCGGGATATGGGCCTTGAGTCCTTCTTGATTGGTTCATCGCTACTTGGCGTCATTGCCCAGCGTCTGGTGCGGCGGCTGTGTCCGTACTGCCGGACCACCAGTCCGCTGGACGACAATGAAAAAGCGCTGTTTAGCTTTATGGATAAACCGCCGAAGGCCATCTATCGCGCCGTGGGCTGCGAACACTGCCGTCAGAGCGGGTATCAGGGGCGGGCGGGCATTCATGAATTTCTGGTGGTCGACAGCGCCATGCGCCGCGCCATTCACGAAGATAAAGATGAAATGTCCATTGAGACCGAGCTGTTCAAACAGGCCTACAGCCTGCGCGAAAACGGCCTGATGAAGGTCATCAGCGGCATCACCTCGCTGGAAGAGGTGATGCGCGTGACCGCCGAGCGTGGAGGCGATGAATAATGGCTTTCTACGCGTGGACCGCCACCGATGCAGCCGGGAAAACCCAGCGCGGCACGCTGCAGGCGGAAGGGCCAAAGCAGGTGCGTCAGTCGCTGCGTGAACAGAAGCTGATGCCGCTGACCATCACCGAAACCCGTGAAAATGCGGCCAGCGCCAAAGCCAAAACCGGCGCCAGACTCTCTGTGCCGGTGCTGTCGATGTTTACCCGTCAGCTGTCGACGCTGGTTAATGCGTCGCTGCCGCTGGAAAGCGCCCTGAAGGCGATTTCAAAGCAGACGGAAGACAAAAAGCTGGCGGCGATGGTGACCGAAATCCGCGAGAAAGTGGTGGAAGGCCATACCCTTTTTGACGCCTTCAGCCAGTTCCCGCGCACGTTCGACAAGCTGTACTGCACGCTGGTGATGGCCGGGGAAAAAACCGGCCATCTCGGCGACGTGCTGGAGAAGCTGGCGGAGTACAACGAGCAGCGTCAGAAGATGAAAAGCAAGCTGACGCAGGCGATGGTCTACCCGATCACCCTGACGGTGGTCGCCGTGGCGGTGATCAGCATCCTGCTGGTGGCGGTGGTCCCGCAGGTGATCGAGCAGTTTGTGCATATGAAGCAGCAACTGCCGATTACCACCCGCACCCTGATTGCCGTCAGTGATTTCCTGCAGGCATACGGGATCTTCATTGCGGGTGCCTTCTTTGGCGCGATGGTCGGCTTTAAGGTCTGGGTCAAGAAAACGGCGAACCGTTTTCGCTGGCACAGCTGGCTGGTGAACGGCTCGCCGATCAAAAAGCTGGTCTGCGCCATCAACAGCGCGCGCTATATCCGCACGCTCAGTATCCTGCAGGCCAGTAGCGTCCCGTTGCTGGAGGGGATGTATATCGCGATGGACGGGATCGAAAACCGCTATGCCCGGCAGGTGCTGGAGCAGGCGGCGGATACCGTGCGTCAGGGGGCCTCCCTGTATAACGCCCTGGACCAGGCGAAACTGTTTCCGCCGACCATGCTGTACATGATTGCCTCTGGTGAAGAGAGCGGGGAGTTAGGTTCATTAATGGATCGCGCCGCGGAAAATCAGGAATCGGCTTTACAACATCGAATTACGTTAACGCTGTCGGTCTTTGAACCGGCACTGGTGGTGACAATGGCGACAGTGGTTTTATTTATCGTGCTGTCAATATTACAACCTCTCCTTCAGCTCAATAATATGGTGGGTTAAATATGTCCTTAAAAAGAAATAGCCTGAAACGTCAGGCCGGGTTTACCTTGCTCGAATTAATGGTGGTCATCGTTATTCTTGGCGTCCTCGCCAGTATGGTGGTGCCAAATTTAATGGGAAATAAAGAAAAAGCCGATGCCCAGAAAGCGACCAGCGATATCGTGGCGCTGGAAGGTTCGCTGGATATGTACAAGCTGGATAACCACCGTTATCCCACGACAGAGCAGGGGCTGCAGGCGCTGGTGACCAAACCGGAAATCGCCCCGATCCCGAAAAACTACCGTGACGATGGCTATATTCGTCGTCTGCCGGAAGACCCATGGGGTAATGATTATATCCTGGTAAGCCCGGGTGAACATGGCGCGGTGGATGTGTTCTCTGCCGGTCCGGATGCCGAAGCGAATACCGCGGATGATATTACCAACTGGTCTTTAGATAAAAAAGAGAAGTAATGAATAAGCAACGTGGGTTTACCTTACTGGAAATTATTCTGGCGCTGGTGATATTTGCCAGTTGCGCCATGATGGTGGTGTCGACTATTCCGTCGCGCAGCGGCGCGGATATTTTCGGTCAGCAGTTAAAAGCCCTCGTTGAATATGGTTCGGACCGTGCGGTGATGGACGGCAATATTGTCGGGCTGGTGATCACCCCCTCGGAATATCAGCTGGTCACCTGGGCCGAAAAAGAGGGCGAGCGTCACTGGGAACCCTTAACCGCCGGGCGCATTGTCACCCACGGTCAGTTCCCGGAAGAGATGCACGTCTCACTGTCACCGCAGCGCCTTGCGGCCACGACTGACGCGACGCCGCAGATTGTCTTTTTGCCGGACGGGGAGATCGGCCGCTTCACGCTTTCCCTGCAAAGTTTTGACAAAAAGCAACGTTTTCGCGTGGTGTCGCAGGGGGCATCACCGGTTTTGGTAGAGAACGATGACTAAACGCAAAGAACAGGGGATGACCCTGCTGGAAGTGATGGTCGCTCTGGTCATCTTCTCCACCGCCGCGCTGGCCCTGATGAACTCCGTCTCGCTGAACGTGCGCTTCACCCACGGTCTCGGCGACTCGCTGCAGGCGAGCTGGGTGGCGGAAAACCAGCTGGCGGAAGCGAAACTGAGCAACACGCCGTTCCCGGATGCCCTGCAGACCGGCTCGGAGATGATGGGCGGGCGAAACTGGACCTGGCGCAAACAGCGGGTCAACGTCACCGAAAAACGCTTTGCCGATGAGGTGCAGGTGTTTGCCGAGGGCGACGAAGACAAGCCGGTGATTACCCTGCAGGTGCCGGATCCCGGAGAAGTGAAATGAGCAAGCAGATTCAGCGTCAGCAGGGCTTTACGCTGCTGGAGATCATGATTGCGCTGACCATTTTCGCGGTTATCAGCTTGCTTGCCTGGCAAATCCTTGACGGGGCGATGCGCACCTCGAACGCCACCGACGCGGCGGCCACCCGCTTAAACCAGCTTCAGCGCGCCTATAACCTGCTGGAGCGGGATTTCTTCCAGCTTCAGGCCCGCGCCCCGCGCAACGAGCCTGAGGTTTTTGTCCAGCATGACGATGCGCTGGAGCTGACCACGCTGAACGGCGTGAGCGGTCAGGTTCAGCTGGAGCGTGTGCGCTGGCGGCTCAAAGATAAAAAGCTGTGGCGGGATATCTGGCCGGTCATTGACGGCCCGGCGGATACGAAACCGGAAGAGGTGGCGATCCTCAGCGAGGTGAAAGAGATCTCCTGGCGCTTCTGGAAAGCGAGCTGGCTCGACAAGTGGACCGACACGGCGCATCAGCCGGACGGCGTGGAGCTGCTGCTGACCATGGAAAATGGCGATACCTGGCGCTGGGTCTTTACCACCCCGGGCGATCTGCCGGACGCGCCTGCGGCGCCAAGAGAAGCTACGCCAGCAGCCCCTGGGGATGCGCAACCGCAGCCGGCACCTGCCCCGTCCGGAGAGAAGAAATGAGCGGAAAATCGGTTCGAAAACAGCGCGGTGTCGCGCTGCTGGTGGTGCTAATTTTGCTGGTCATGATGTCAGCGCTGGCGGCCAAAATCAGCCAGCAGTTCTGCCGCAATCTGCAGAAGACCCGCTATCAGGTGAGCCAGCAGCAGCTGCGCTGGTCCATTCAGAGCCAGCAAAAAGCGATTGAAGATCGGCTGCAGACGTACGCCAGCGGTGAGAGCAAAGGGCTGTCGCCAAAAGGGGAATGGACGGATCCGGTGGAAACCGAAGGCGAACATTACACCGTGGTAAGCCAGATTGAGGACGCCCAGACCTGTTTTAACGTGAACAATTTACTGGCCACCGACCCGACACCGGCGACCCAGACGGCGGGCGCGCAGCCGGAAAAACCGGTCAAAGAGCGCATCGTTGAACAACTGCTCGCCGACAGCGGGATCTCCACGGGGGATGCCGAAGAGATCTACCAGCAACTGATGGACTATCTCGATGGCGATACCACGACGGTTAAAGAGGGGCTGGAGACGGATGCCTGGGCCGGCGTGGAGCCAGCGCGGCAGCCCGCGAATCAGATGATGCGCACCCCGGGGGAGTTAAAGCTTCTGCCCGCCTTTCCGGCGGCGGCCTACGGCAAAGTCAGTAAGGTGCTGTGCGCCTTACCCGACACGGCCAGCAAGGTGGATGTCAATACATTGACCGAAGAACAGGCGCCGCTGCTGGCCGCACTGTTCATTGGCTCGCTGAGTGAGGATGAAGCCATCCGGCTTATCGCCTCCCGCCCGGAAGAGGGCTGGGAGTCGATGGAGGCATTCCTGAAAGCGCTTGAGACAAATTATCCGCAGACCAAAGACGCCCTCAAGCAGGTTCAGGCGTTGCTTGCGGTGAACAGTAACTATTTCCGGGTCAACAGCACCGGCAATACCGATGATTTAACGCTGCGCGTCGTCAGCCAGCTTCATGTTGATAATGAAGCCGGGAAGGTGATTACCTGGCAACGTCGCTACCGAATGGTTGAATAACACAAGACGATCTCTATGAAACAGGTGCTTTTTATTCGTCCCGATACGCATGAAGACGGGAACATAATGTGGTGCGAGTCCGGTAGCGACCAGGTGGGAGAACGCCAGGGGGCGGCGTCACTGGCGGAACTCGCCGGTCACGCGCTTGCCGCGCGGGTATGTCTGTTACTCCCGGCCTGCGAAATGATCTTCCGCCATTTCACCTTGCCGAAAAAAGGGAGCGTTGAATTCTCCTGGCTGGCCGAAGAGACGCTGATAGGTGACGTGGACACGCTCCACTGGACGGTGCTCAGCAAAAAAGGGCGGGACGTTGACGCGGTGGCCATTGATGCGGCGCGTCTGCGCTACTGGCTGGACCGCTGTGCCGGGGCCGGACTGACGGTGGTGCAGGTGCTGCCCGATGCCATCCTTCTGCCGGTGGCCGAAGGCGGGACCACGCTGGTGTCAACCGACGACGGCTACTGGATGCGCTACTCGCCGTTTGGCGCCTGTGAAACCGACGCCGCGCTGCTGCCGCTGCTGCTGAGCCAGCAGCGCGCCGGGGAAATCGTCTGCTACGGCGATGCGCCCGCGGGCGTGCAGGTGGATGAGCAACTGGCCTGGCAGCACCCGCTGGTGCTGATCCAGCCGCAGTGGAAAACCTGCAAAGCCAATCTCCTGCACGGCGAATTTTCTGCAAAAGGCACCGACGGCGGTTTTTGTTACGCCAGACCGGCTATCGCCGCCGTGGCGCTGCTGAGCCTGGGACTGCTGATCGGCCCTCGCATCGGCATGGCCTTGATGCTCACTCACCAGGAAAACCTGGCCCAGCAGCAGATGGTTGAGCTGGCTCAGCACTACTTTCCCACGCTGCGCCAGACTACCAACCTGAAGTACCACTTCGGGCAGAACATTAAGAAAGAGAAAAAAGGCGTCTTTCTGCAACTGGAGGCGCTGGAGCAGATCAAAGCCGCGCTCCCGTCGGTTGAACTGAGTGAAGTCGGGTATGACGACACGCAGAATCAGCTCACGCTCAACATCAGCGCCACGGATCCCGCTGCGTTGCAGGCGTTCGTCAATAAGGCCAGTGACACCTTCGACTTTACGCTGCAGCCGGTTTCCAGTGAAGCGCCGTATACCGCCATTATCACAGGGAAATATAAATGAAAGAGAAAATTGGACAATTAAAGGCGCGCTATCAGGGCTACAGTCCGCGCGAGCGAAATCTGTTTAAACTGTGCGGCGCGGCGCTCTGCTGCGCCATTATCTGGTACGGCGTAATGACCCCGCTGGACAGTATGATTAAAAATAGTGAAAGCACGCTGGCCAAACAGAAACAAACCCTCAACTGGATGCGTGCCGAAATAAATAAAAACCATCTTCAGGCCAAAATATTAAAAACCAGTAATCCACGTAGCGTGGTGGAAGAGAGCGCGAAAGAGATCCACGTTGCGCTGAGTAATATTCAGCAGGACGGTCAGACCCTGTCATTTAATATTGATCGGGTTAACGTCTATGAGCTGAAAAACTGGCTCCGGGAGGTGAATTTAACCACCGGGGTGCGTCTGGAGAAAATGGATCTCACCCCGGTCGATCATCTCAGCGACGTAAAAGCGCAGATAAAACTCACCTGGGCGAAAGTGGCATGAACCCGCTGATGCTGCTTCAGAGCAGCCAGATGCCCGCCCTTTGCCTGCTGAGCGGTACGCTTGGCGGTATTATCGGCAGCTTTCTGGGCGTAGTTGTCGAGCGCATTCCCCCGCTCATCAACGAAGAGGAGGGTGCCGGGAACCTGCTGTTTCCGGCCTCCCACTGCCCCGCGTGTTCCCACAGGCTCTCCTGGTGGGAAAATATCCCTGTTGTGAGCTGGTGCTGTCTGCGCGGGCGTTGCCGCTGCTGTAAAACCGCGATCCCGCTGCGTCTGCTGCTGCTTGAGCTTTCCAGCGCCCTGTTTTTTGCCCTGACGGCGGCGTTTGCCCCGTCTGCGGCCGCATTGGCCTCACTGTGGGTGCTCTGGTGCGGGCTGCTGCCGCTGGCAGTGATTGACGCGAAACACCTGCTGCTGCCGGATTGTCTGACGCAACCCCTGCTGTGGGCGGGGCTGTTAAGCCATGCACTGTTTCATCAGCTGCCGCTGACGGATGCCCTGTATGGTGCGGCGGCAGGCTACCTGTCGCTGTGGCTGATGTACTGGGCGTTTCGCCTGAGCACTGGCCGCGAAGGTTTGGGCTACGGTGATTTTAAGCTGCTGGCTGCGCTGGGCGCGTGGTGCGGCTGGCAGGCATTGCCTTCTTTATTGCTGGCGGCTGCATTGAGCGGCATCGCGTTGTATTTCCTTTTTTATAAATCTGTTAAAGAAAATAGCATTATTCCGTTTGGACCGATGTTGTCACTGGCGGGTTTGGTTATTTTTATTCTGCAGACCTTGCACATTACATTCTGAACGGCGCGGTCAAGTTTTTTTTGAAATTTTTTCGATAAGGGAATGGCAGGATTTTATTAAATTCCCGGCGTATTGTAAGAGACATAAACTGTAAGGATTGTCGCTTATGTCTTTTTAGGGAGGATAATTTAGCGTAATAGCTGTCTGGTTTAATTAAGTAAGGCTCACGGTTTTAGTTAAATAATATATTCACTACCCGCCCATGTTATATGGAATACATGGTTGTTTTAATTTATCACAAATAAGATTATCAGGAATTAATAATGAAATTTATGAAGCCAACTTATCTGGCACTGTTTGTCGCCGCCGTCTCCGGCTCTGCGTTCGCCGCAGCCCCAGGTACGCCAACTATCAGCAGCGGTAATGACAAATTTGCTATCGTTGAAGTGGATCAGTCTGTGGTGGACTACGGTAACCTCGTTAAGGTCCATAACGATGGCGTTGACGTGAAGGTGGAGTGGAACGTCTGGAGCGGCGATGCGCCGACTACCGGTAAAGTCCTGCTCGACGGTCAGACCGTATGGTCTGGCGCTGCCGGTGCCTCTGGCTCCGCGACCTTTAAAGTGAAAAAAGGTGGCCGTTACCAGGAACAGGTTGAACTCTGTAACACCAGCGGCTGTACCAAAAGCGCCAGCAAGCTGATTATCGTTGCGGATACCGACGGTAGCCACCTGCAGCCGCTGAATGCGCCTATGCGTGAAAACAACAAAACCTTCGCACAGCATACCGATAAAGTGGTTGCCGCTTACTTCCCTGAGTGGGGCGTATACGGTCGTCAGTTCCCGGTTGATAAAATTCCAGCCTCTAACCTGAACCACCTCCTGTACGGCTTCATTCCAATTTGTGGCGGTGACGGCATCAACGACGGTCTGAAAACCGTTGAGAATGGCAACAGCTTCGCAAACCTGCAGAAAGCCTGTGCTGGCCGTCCTGACTACACTGTGGCGATCCACGATCCGTGGGCTGCGCTGCAGATGCCACAATCTGGCGTATCTAACTGGGACGACCCGTACAAAGGTAACTTTGGCCAGCTGATGGCGCTGAAAAAAGCCCATCCGGACCTGAAGATCCTGCCATCCATCGGCGGCTGGACCATGTCCGATCCGTTCTATCATATGAACGACACCGCGATCCGTGCCCGCTTCGTGGCGTCTGTTAAAGACTTCCTGAAAACCTGGAAATTCTTCGACGGCGTGGATATCGACTGGGAATTCCCTGGCGGCGGCGGTGTAAACGAAGGTCTGGGTAATGCTCAGCAGGATAAAGCGACCTATACCGCGCTGATGCACGATCTGCGCACCATGCTGAACGAGCTGTCTGCGGAAACCGGTCGTACCTATGAGCTGACCAGCGCTATCGGTGCGGGCAAAGATAAGATCGAAGACGTGGACTACACCACGGCGCAGCAGTACCTCGACCACATCTTCCTGATGAGCTATGACTTCTACGGTGCGTGGAGCATGACCGATCTCGGCCACCAGGCGGCACTGCATGCGCCAGCATGGCGTCCGGACACCAACTACACCACCTCTAACGGCGTTGACGCGCTGCTGCAGCAGGGCGTACAGCCAGGCAAAATCGTGGTGGGTACTGGCATGTATGGCCGCGGCTGGAAGGGCGTTCACGGTTACACTGGCGACAACCCGTTCACCGGTACGGCGACTGACGCCGTGAAAGGCACCTGGGAACCCGGCGTTGTTGACTATCGTCAGATTGTGAACGAGTACAAAGGCAAGCCAGGCTGGGAATACGGTTATGACGCGGATGCTGAAGCGCCATACGTCTTCAACAAGTCTACCGGCGAGCTGATCTCTTATGAAGATGCCCGTTCCGCGACGGCGAAAGGTAAATACGTGATGGCGAAAAACCTCGGTGGTCTGTTCGCCTGGTCTATCGACTCTGATAACGGTGACATCCTGAACGCCATGAACGAAAGCCTGCTGGGTGGCTCAACGCCGGATCCGGTGGTGACTAACCATGCGCCAATTGCCTCCGCTGCGGATCAAACCGTGACCGGTCCGGCAACTGTCACCCTGGACGGCTCTGCGTCTACCGATCCTGATGGCGATGCGCTGACGTACAAGTGGACCCAGATCTCTGGCCCATCCGTCACGCTGACCAACAGCACCAAAGCGAAAGCGACCTTCTCCGTTGGCGCGGTGACCAGCAACCAGACCCTGGCATTCCGTCTGACCGTGACCGATCCTAAAGGTCTGAGCAGCACCGCTGATGTTCAGGTTGTAAACAAGGCGCCGAAAGCGAACCAGGCTCCGGTGGTTAACCAGATGCAGGCTGTGACCCTGGAAGCAGGCCAGTCTTATACCCTGAACGTACAGGCTGCGGATCCAGATGGTGATGTACTGACCTATACCTGGAGCGTTCCATCTGATATGCACGCCACCGGTACGAACACCTCAAGCGTACAGATCACCGCACCGGATGTGAGCACTGACTCAACCTACACCCTGAGCGTGATGGTGAGCGACGGCAAAGCCAGCGTTCAGTCTAACGTACAGGTCACGGTCACGCCGAAAGCAACGCCGGTTGTGCCTGATGAAGACAACACCCCCGCTGACGAAGGCGACAAACCTTCTGACGAAGGGCAAGCAACCGGCAGCTGTGACAACCCGGTTGACGCCAACGCCAGCAAATATGCGGCATGGGAATCCAGCAAAGTCTACAACAATGGCGATATGGTCAGTTCCGATAATCTGGTATGGAAAGCGAAATACTGGACTCAGGGCAACAAACCTGGCTTTGATGCAGACGCATGGGAAATGGTCAGCCAGGTGAAAATGAACTGGCGTGCCGATAAAGTCTACAACGGTGGTGACAAAACGTCCTATCAGGGCTTTGAATACCGTGCGAAATGGTGGACTCAGGGCGACAAACCCGGTAACAGCGATGTATGGGTGAAAGAAGGCGCGTCTGCGGACTGCAAATAATCTTCTGATGTGAAATTGTGGGTGTGATATCTGCCCACAATTACTGGTCACACCCCACTTCGGGTGTGGCCAGTCACTTCACCTAATTTAACAGGACGTGTTTAAGGAGAATCGAGTCATACCACAGCAGGTGAATAATGAAGCGTTTACTGTTTCTGTTATTGATATTAAGCCAAAGCGCGTTAGCGAATTGCTGGAATAAAGCAGCGCACTATTATCATGTTGATCCGTATTTGCTGTATGCGATTGCTAATGTTGAATCAGGAATGAATCCCTATGCGGTCGGGAAAAATCACGATGGCACGATTGATGTGGGATTAATGCAAATTAACAGCACGCACTTTACGGCGCTTGAACAACACGGTATCAGCGAGCGAAGACTCATGACTGAACCTTGTACCTCCATTATGGTGGGCGCATCGATCCTCTCAGGCATGATTAAAGTTTACGGTTATAACTGGGAAGCCGTCGGCGCTTATAACGCCGGGCTCAAAAAAGAGAATTACCCCAAACGCATGGTGTATGCCCATAAAGTCTGGGAAAAATATCAGCAACTCAAATCCGTTGCCCATGAAAGAAATGACTGGTGAGTTTTTTCTTTTTTGAAGAGTACCAATACGTATTCTTCAGAAAATGAAAAGCAGCTGTCTGGAGTTTATTTATTAATGGATTAATAAATAAGCTGGATTTTTATTTAACACTATCGAAATTAACAGGAATAACCGAGATGAATAAAAGGACATTACTGAGCGTGCTTATTGCAGGTGCATGCGTAGCACCTGTTATTGCTCAGGCCACCATGCTGAAGGCGGATAACAGCGAGCCTTACACCATGAAAGCCAGCGATCTGGCGAAAAAGGAGAAAGCGCTCACCGATTTCCCGCTGATGAAATCCGTGAAGGATACTATCCGTACGCTGGACAACGCGTCAGTTGAGCAGATTGAGCCAGGCCGTGCGGCAAACCCGGATAACGTAAAACGCGTTGAAGGGATCCTGAAAGAGAGCGACTGGGAATACCTGTTCCCACTGCGCGCGAAGGATTACAGCTACAGCAACTTCCTGAAAGCGGTGGGCAAATTCCCTGCACTGTGCGACACCTATAAAGACGGCCGCAACAGCGATGCCATCTGCCGTAAAGAGTTGGCAACCATGTTTGCTCACTTTGCGCAGGAAACGGGGGGGCACGAAAGCTGGCGTCCGGAAGCCGAATGGCGTCAGGCGCTGGTGTACGTGCGTGAAATGGGCTGGAGCGAAGGCCAGAAGGGCGGTTATAACGGCGAATGTAATACCAGCGTCTGGCAGGGTCAGACCTGGCCGTGCGGTAAAGACAAAGACGGTGATTTCCTGAGCTACTTCGGTCGCGGAGCGAAACAGCTGTCTTACAACTATAACTACGGTCCTTTCTCTGAAGCGATGTACGGCGATGTCCGCACGCTGCTCGACAAACCAGAGCTGGTGGCAGACACCTGGCTGAACCTGGCGAGTGCGATATTCTTCTTCGCCTATCCACAACCGCCAAAACCAAGCATGCTGCAGGTTATCGACGGGACCTGGCAGCCGAACGACCACGACAAGGCTAACGGCCTGGTCCCAGGCTTCGGCGTCACCACCCAGATCATCAACGGCGGCGTTGAGTGCGGCGGTCCGACCGAGATTGCCCAGTCTCAGAACCGTATCAAGTATTACAAAGAGTTCGCAAACTACCTGAAAGTGCCTGTTCCTGCTGATGAAGTGCTGGGCTGTGCCAACATGAAGCAGTTCGATGAAGGCGGCGCGGGTGCCCTGAAGATTTACTGGGAGCAGGACTGGGGATGGAGCGCGGATACGCCTGACGGCAAAACCTACGCGTGCCAGCTGGTGGGCTACCAGACGCCATTCAGCGCGTTCAAAGACGGCGACTACACCAAGTGTGTACAGAAGTTCTTTAACGTGAAGATCGTGAATGACGATGGCTCAAATGTGAACCCGGCGGATAACACCCCTGCTGACAACACCCCGGCAGATAATACGCCAGCGGATAACACGCCAGCAGACAATACCCCAGCGGATAATACGCCTGCTGACAACACGCCGGCTCCAGTAAACCACGCACCGGTTGCGCAGATTGCCGGTCCGATTGGTGCAGTTGAAGCGGGTGCGCAGGTGTCTCTGAGCGCGGAAGGTTCTACTGACGAAGACGGTAACCAGTTGACTTACACCTGGCGTTCCCAGGACGGCCAGACGGTGACCGGTCAGGACAAAGCGGTGATCACCTTTACGGCACCAGAAGCCGCCACGGCGAAACAGTACGAAGTCAGCCTGACCGTCAGCGATGGTGAACTGAGCAGCACCACCACTTACCTGCTGAACGTCAAAGCCAAAGCGGCGACCCCGTCTCAGGATGAAGGTACCTACCCGGCGTGGAGCGCGAACAGCAAGTACAGCGCAGGCGATATCGTGAACAACCACGGTAAACTGTTCCAGTGCAAACCGTTCCCGTACAGCGGCTGGTGTAACAACGCCCCGGCATACTATGAACCAGGCGCGGGTCTGGCATGGTCTGAAGCCTGGACGGCGCTGTAAAAACAAAACGGCAACCGAAAGGTTGCCGTTTTTGTTTTACTCCCTCTCCCTGTGGGGGAGGGCATCAGGCCGCACCAGATTAACTACCGATGCAACTTTCCGTGATCCCGCAACCACGCCGCGGTACGCACAATCCCTTCATCCAGCGTCACAATCGGTTTATACCCCAGCTCATTCTCCGCGCGGGAAATATCGAGCGTGAAATCAAAATTTAGCTTTGAAACGCCATAGTGGGTCAGCGCAGGCTCTTTGGCCGATTTACTGCCAAAACGCTCCATGCTGCGGGCGATCATATCCAGCATCGGGTAAGGCACGGAACGGATACGGCAGTTGATCTGCAGCTCATCAATCAGGCGCTGCACAATGCTGCGAAGCGTGCAGGGCTCGCCGTTGGTGATGTTATAGGCGCGACCGGAAATCAGCGTATCGCAGTCCGGCTGGCTGGCCAGCCACATGGCGTGGACCGCATTTTCGTAATAGGTCATATCCACCAGCGCGTCGCCGCCGCGTGGCAGCAGTACGCTGCCGTAGTGGTGCATCATCTGCGCCAGACGGGGAATAAACACTTTGTCGTGCGGTCCGAACAGGCTCTGCGGACGCAGGACCGTAAAACGGGTATGCGGGTTCGACTGTGCCAGCAGATCAATCACCTCTTCGCTGGCTGCCTTGCTGCGGGCAAACTCACAGGCAAAACGGGCTGGCCGGAAATCTTCCTGCACATCGCGGTGGTGGTGATAGTCGAAATAGAGCGACGGAGAGGAGATATGAATAAAGTTACGCACGCCCCAGGCGACGGCCCATTCGCCCAGACGGCGGGTGGCCCGCACGTTGGCGAGATCAAAGGCTTCCTGGGTACCCCACGGAGAGGTAAAGCTGGAGCAGTGCCACAGGGTATCGATACCGGCGAGCATCACTTTGGCCTGAGAGGAGACCAGCTCCGTCAGATCGGCATGGACGAACTCTGCGCCCATTTTTTGCAGCAGTTTTCCCATCGCTTCGTTGCGACCGGTAGCCCTGACGCTGATGCCCTTGTTGCGCAGAAATTCGACCGCATTTCGGCCTAAGCCGCTGGTCGCCCCGGTAACCAGTACCTTCATATCAATCCACTGTGTTGAAAAGAATTTCGTGCGCATTCTTTCGTGAATTACGGCGCTATGCAATGGGAAAGGTGAAAGAAAGAGAGTTTTATTTAGATCTTTTCCGTCTTTTGTTCTGCCCGTTGCGCAATCCGCTTTGCCATCCCGCGAAAGATAAACAGGTGCGCCGGGATCATGAACAACCAGTAGAACAGACCGGGCATGCCGTGCGGATGCCACCAGGCGCGGACGTCCAGTTCACGATGATCGCCTTTGTCTTTCAGGGTAAAGCAAAGCCGGCCGAGTCCCGGCGCTTTCATACCGAACAGCAGTGCCAGCTGTTTTTCCGGTTCGACGATGATCACCTTCCAGCTGTCCACCGCGTCGCCCACCTCAAGATACGGGCGCGCCGGACGGCCTTTTGCCAGCCGGTGGCCCACCAGCAGGTCCATCGCCCCGCGGGTTTGCCAGAGCAGGTTACCGAAGAAATAGCGCTCTTTACCGCCAATCTGGTTTACCACCTCCCACAGCGCGGCCAGGCTGGCCGGGGTTTCTACCGTGCAGCCCGCCTGTTTCGGGTAATAACCGTACTCCGGCCGCCAGCGGGCAAACGCCTGGGCGTCGTAGCCCCAGTCGCTGGAGTTCACCAGCTGCGCTTCTTCTTGCAGGGTGTTGCGTACGGCCTCGTCAAAGCGGATCAACGGCTGGGGGATTAAGGCGCGGAGCGCGCTATCGTCTGCCAGCAGATCGTGTTTCAGCCCCTGGATCAGGGCTTTGGCGGTCGTCGGCGGGACGGAGGTGATCACATTCAAAAACCACACCGAGATCCAGCGGGTCGGGAAGGGGATCGGGATCAGCCAGCGTCGACGGCCGCTGACGTGCATAAAGTGTTCAAACTGTTCCTGATAGCTCAGCACTTCCGGGCCAGCGGCTTCGAACACGCGGTGCTGTTCCGCCGGATGATCCAGTAATGCCACCAGATAATGCAGCAGATTCTCCAGCGCGATGGGCGTGGTACGCGAGCGGACCCAGCGCGGCGGCGTGAGCACCGGCAGGTTGTAGACCATATCGCGCATCACTTCGAAGGCGGCGGAACCGGCACCGACGATAATGCCGGCGCGCAGTTCCGTGACGGGAATGTTCGCACTACGCAACGTGTCAGCGGTAAGCTGGCGCGCACGCAGATGATCGGACTGTGCATTTTCAGGAGCCTGAAGCGAACTTAAAAAAATCACCTGCTTCACCGGCGTTTGCCGCAGCGCATCGCGCACGTTGAGGGCCACCTGACGTTCGTGGGCGATAAAATCGCCCCCTTCGCCCATGCTGTGCACCAGGTAATAAAGCGTATCGACCCCCTCCAGCAGTGCTGGCAGCGCGACAGGCCAGTTGAGGTCGACGTTGTGGCAGGTCACGCCGGGCAGATTCTGCTTTTGAAGGCGTTCCGTGTTGCGTGCCGCCGCCAGCACCTGATGCCCCTGCTGGCTTAACGCCGCGGTGAGATGCTGACCGATATACCCGCTGGCGCCAAGCACCAGAATACGCTGCGGCACGTTCTGCTCCTTAACGCTGTAAAAACGCCTGCCAGTGTTTCACCACGTCCGCCAGCTGTGCGCGACTCACGTCGAGATGCATCACCAGACGCACAACGGGTGACGCATTGATCAGCACGCCACGCGCTTTCAGAAACTCACCCAGCGCCGCGGCATGGTCATCGCCCACGCGAACGAACAGCATGTTGGTGTCGTGGCGCATCACGTCGGCGCCAATTTCACGCAGCTGCGTCGCCATCCACGCGGCATTGTCGTGATCGTCCTTCAGGCGCGCCACGTTGTTTTTCAGGGCATACAGACCCGCCGCCGCCAGAATACCGGCCTGGCGCATGCCGCCGCCGGTCATCTTGCGCCAGCGGTTCGCGCGCTTAATGTAGTCTGCGTTGCCCACCAGCAGGGAGCCGACAGGCGTCCCCAGCCCTTTAGAGAGGCAGATGGTGAACGAATCGCAGTATTGCGTAATCTCTTTCAGCTCGCAGCCGTAGGTCACCACGGCGTTAAAAATACGCGCGCCGTCCACGTGCAGCCCGAGTTTGCGTTCGCGGGTGAATTCCCACGCCGCTTTCAGGTATTCGCGCGGCAGGACTTTGCCGTTATGGGTGTTTTCGAGGCTGAGCAGCCGGGTGCGGGCGAAATGGATATCGTCGGCTTTGATTTTCGCGGCGACTTTGTCGAGCGGCAGGGTGCCGTCCGGTGCGGCGTCAATCGGCTGCGGCTGAATGCTGCCGAGCACTGCAGCACCGCCTGCTTCGTAGAGATAGTTATGTGCCCCCTGGCCGACAATGTACTCTTCGCCGCGCTCGCAGTGGCTGAGCAGCGCCACCAGGTTAGCCTGGGTTCCGGTGGGCAGGAACAGGGCGGCCTCTTTGCCGCTGAGCTCCGCGGCATAGCGCTGCAGCTCGTTTACGGTCGGATCGTCACCGTAAACGTCGTCCCCGACCGGGGCGGCCATCATCTCTTCGAGCATGGCGCGACTCGGGCGGGTAACGGTATCACTGCGTAAATCAATCATGGCATGTCCTTATATTTAAAAGGCGATGCCAGATGTTTTACCTGAGCCAGTTGGTTTTTGCCAGTTCGATCACCTCATCGCCGCGGCCGCTGATGATCGCGCGCAGCATGTAGAGGCTAAAGCCTTTGGCCTGCTCCAGCTTGATCTGCGGCGGGATGGCCAGCTCCTCTTTGGCGACCACGACATCCACCAGCACCGGGCCGTCGATGGAAAAGGCGCGCTGCAGGGCTTCATCCACCTCTGACGCTTTCTCCACGCGGATGCCGGTGATGCCACAGGCCTCGGCGATGCGCGCGAAGTTGGTGTCGTGCAGCTCGGTGCCGTCTGTCAGATAGCCGCCGGCCTTCATCTCCATCGCCACAAAGCCCAGCACGCTGTTATTAAAGACCACGATTTTCAGCGGCAGCTTCATTTGTACCACCGACAGGAAATCCCCCATCAGCATGCTGAACCCGCCATCGCCGCACATCGCCACCACCTGACGCTCCGGCGCTGTCGCTTTTGCTCCCAGCGCCTGCGGCATGGCGTTCGCCATCGAGCCGTGGTTGAACGATCCGAGCAGACGGCGTTTGCCGTTCATTTTCAGATAGCGCGCCGCCCAGACGGTGGGGGTGCCCACGTCACAGGTGAAGATGGCATCGTCGTCTGCGAAATGGCTGATCTGCTGGGCCAGATACTGCGGGTGGATCGCTTTGTCGCTCGGTTTGGCGAGGTCGTCCAGCCCCTTGCGGGCATCGCGATAATCGCTGAGGGCCTTGTCGAGGAACCTGCGATCTGTTTTCTCTTCCAGCAACGGCAGCAGGGCGGCAAGGGTGGATTTGATGTCCCCCACCAGCGCCATATCGACCTTACTGTGTGCGCCGATGCTGGCCGGGTTGATATCAATCTGAATGATTTTGGCATCCGTCGGGTAGAACGCGCGATACGGGAACTGGGTGCCGAGCAAAATCAGGGTGTCGGCGTTCATCATGGTGTGGAAGCCGCTGGAAAAACCGATCAGCCCGGTCATCCCCACGTCATAGGGGTTGTCGTACTCGACGTGCTCTTTGCCGCGCAGGGCATGAACTATCGGGGCTTTCAGCTTGCCCGCAAATTCAAGCAGCTCCTTGTGCGCGCCAGCACAGCCGCTGCCGCACATTAGGGCGATATTGCTGGAGTAGCGCAGCAGCTGCGCCAGCTTTTTCAGCTCCTCTTCCGCTGGGGTGATGACCGGCTGCGGCGCGTGGTACCAGTGGGTACTGGCCCCTTCAGGCGCCGCCTTCAGGGCCACGTCGCCCGGGATGACGACCACCGAAACGCCCCGGTTCAGCACCGCCTTGCGCATGGCGATGGCCAGCACCTGCGGGATCTGCTCCGGGGATGAAACCAGCTCGCAATAGTGGCTGCATTCACGGAACAGCTCCTGCGGATGCGTCTCCTGAAAATAGCCGCTGCCGATTTCGGAAGAGGGGATGTGGGCGGCTATCGCCAGCACCGGCACGTGATTGCGGTGGCAGTCGAACAGCCCGTTGATCAGATGCAGGTTACCCGGCCCGCACGACCCGGCGCAGACGGCCAGTTCACCCGTGAGCTGTGCTTCGGCACCGGCAGCAAAGGCGGCGACCTCTTCATGACGGGTCGACATCCATTCAATGGTCTTCATCCTGTTAAGGCTATCGCTGAGGCCGTTAAGGGAATCCCCGGTTACGCCCCAGATACGTTTTACGCCTGCCTGTTCCAGGGTCTTCGCTATATATGCAGCCACGGTTTGTTTCATGGTGGTCCGTCTCCTTTTTGTGATATCGCCTACAAGCTTAGAAGAAAGCCACTGTATTGCCTGCGCAATACCCCTCAATTAAAGGTGGTTTTCATGAGTCATTGTTCGGCATAATCTGTTCGGGTACAGGGTGAAAAATAAAGGATTTCAAATGGTTAAATCATTGTTAATGGCTGTAAATGAAAAGCTCGCGTGTGACGATCTCGGCAAACTCTTGTTACGACTTGCCGTCGGCGGGCTGATGCTGTTTCACGGTTTACACAAGTTGTTTGGCGGCGTCGGGTTTATCAGCGGCATGCTGGTGGAAAAAGGATTGCCGGGATTTATCGCTTACGGCGTGCTGATTGGCGAAGTGGTGGCACCGATCCTGATTATCGCCGGGCTCTTCACGCGCCCGGCGGCGCTGGTGCTGGCGTTCACCATGATCGTGGCATGGTTGATGGTGGGCACGGGCAAAACCTTTGCGCTGGATGCCGTGGGGGCCTGGGCGATTGAGAGCCTGATGTACTTCTTTATCGGCTCGCTGGCGGTGGCGTTTTTAGGGGCAGGGCGTTACGCGCTGGGGAAAGCGCCCGCGTGGCGGTAGGGTGGTTGTAGGCCGGGTAAACGCAGTGCCACCCGGCAAAAAAGCCCGGTGGCGCTTACGCTTACCGGGCCTACGAACGAGCGTTTATTGTTTATGCGAGGACCAGATCGCCCTGCGGATGGCAGGAGCACGCCAGCACGTAACCCTCGGCAATTTCCGCGTCGGACAGCGTCATGGTACTGGTGACGGTATAATCACCGGACACCACTTTCGTTTTACAGCACCCACACACGCCAGCACGACAGGCTGCAGCCACCGGTACTTTATTGCTCTCCAGCGCCTCCAGCAGCGTGGTGCCCACGCGGCCAAAGAAGGTCTGCGCCGGTTGCAGTCTGGTGAACTGGATCCCGCTGGTTGCCGCCTCTGCCACCGGCGTGAAGAACTGCTCTTTGAAGAAGCGGGTGACGCCGAGCGCTTTTACGTCCTCTTCCACAATAGCCATGTACGGCGCCGGGCCGCAGGTCATCACGGTACGGTTTGCGATATCCGGTACGCTTCGCAGCAGTTCGCGGTTCAGACGCCCCGCGACAAAGCCGTGCGTCGCGTTGCGTTCTGCCACCAGCGTGACCGGATAGTTGCGCCACTCGTCGGCAAAGATCACATCGTCCGGTGAACGCACGCTGAAGATCACCTGCACGTCAGCCTGCGGGCGGTTTTTGGCCAGCCAGCGGCGCATTGACATAATCGGCGTCACGCCACAACCGGCCGCCAGCAGCAGGAATTTATCCTCTGTTTTGTCGTCACAGGTGAAATCGCCCTGGGCGTCAGACAGCCAGAGGTAATCCCCACGCTTCACGTCCCGGGTCAGCCATCGAGAGCCTGCCCCGTCATCAATACGGCGGATGGTCAGCGTAATGTACTCGCTCACGCCCGGCGTCGAGGAAAGCGTGTAGGCGCGCAGCGTATCCGCACTGTTGCGAACACTGACCAGTGCATACTGACCCGCGCGGTACGGATAGTAGTCATGGCACAGCAGTGACAGCGTCCACACATCCGGCGTCTCCTGATGGATGTGATGGACCTGCATCCGCCACGGACATTGTGAGGTTGGCATGGTCATGAATAACTCCTTACGCGCTCAGCAGCTGCTGCATGTCTTCTTCAACGGTGGTCACGGAACGCAGACCGAATTTTTCATTCAGTACGGCCAGCAGGTCCGGTGTCAGGAAACCTGGCGCAGTCGGGCCGGTGACGATGTTGGTTACGCCCAGCGAAAGCAGGGTCAGCAGGATCACGATGGCCTTCTGCTCAAACCAGGAGAGCACCAGAGACAGCGGCAGATCGTTTACGCCACAGCCCAGTTTTTCCGCCAGGGTGACAGCCAGAACGATCGCCGAGTAAGCATCGTTACACTGACCGGCATCCACCAGACGCGGCAGACCTTCGATGTTGCCGAAGTCCAGCTTGTTGAAACGGTATTTACCGCAGGCCAAAGTCAGGATCAGGCAATCTTCCGGCACGCGGGTGGCGAAGTCGGTGAAGTAGTTACGCTCGCCGCGCGCGCCGTCGCAGCCGCCGATCAGGAAGATATGACGCAGTTTTTCACGGCTGACGAGGTCAATCAGGGAATCTGCAGCGCCGAGCAGGGTTTCGCGACCGAAGCCGACGGTGATGAGATGCGGGATCTCGCTGTACGGGAAGCCGGCCATCTGCTGCGCCTGCGCAATCACCGGACCGAAATCGTCACCTTCAAGGTGGCTCACGCCCGGCCAGCCAACGATGCTGCGGGTCCAGATGCGGTCGTCATATGCCCCGACGGTCGGGTCGATGATGCAGTTTGAGGTCATCACAACAGGACCCGGGAAGCGGGCGAACTCGACCTGCTGGTTCTGCCAGCCGCTGCCGTAGTTACCGATCAGATGCGTAAATTTACGCAGCTCCGGATAGCCGTGCGCCGGTAGCATTTCCCCGTGGGTATAGACGTTAACGCCGGTGCCTTCGGTCTGTTTCAGCAGGTTGTAGAGATCTTTCAGGTCATGACCGGAGATCAGAATGCATTTGCCTTTGGTCGCTTTGACGTTGACCTGGGTTGGCGTTGGGTGCCCATAGGTGCTGGTTTCACCGGCATCCAGAATGCTCATTACGCGGAAGTTCATCTGGCCGATTTCCATCGAGCATTCCAGCAGCGCGTTCATATCGGCAGGCCAGGTCCCCAGCCACGCCATGATGTTGTGGTACTGGGCGTAAATCTCATTGTCTGACTTCCCGAGCACGTGCGCGTGCTCCATATACGCCGCAGCGCCTTTCAGACCGTACAGGCACAGCAGGCGCAGGCCGAGAATGTTCTCACCAATCACGGCTTTGTCTTTGTTTGGGGTGAATTCCGCCGCCTGACGCTGCAACTCGCCCAGATCGTCACTTACAAGCTGAAGTTCAGACATCGGGTGTTCCACGCGGGCGCTCGCATCCGCCTTCAGGCACTGCGCTTTCAGCGCTTCACGCAGGGCAATTGCTTCGCGGGCATACCCGACGATGCGCGGGGAGTCGAAGTTGACGTTGGTCAGCGTGGAAAAGAAGGCGCGCGGGGCGAAGCTGTCGACGTGGTGGTCGATGATGCCGTAATCGCGGGCTTTGGATGCCCATGCGGAAAGGCCTTGCAGGGCCGCAATCAGCAGGTCCTGCAGGTCAGATGTTTCTGCGGTTTTGCCGCACATACCCTGTGCGTAAGAGCAGCCATTGCCTGCCGGGGTACGGATAGTTTGTTCACATTGCACACAAAACATAATCACACCTGTTAAAGTTATATTTGATATACATGTTTAAGGTTATGCCTGTGTCAGAACGGTGAAAAGGGCTTTCTACGACAAAATAGAGGGAGCTTGATTTAGCGCAATTTTGGCGGCAGGTTCGCTACCGCCAAAGAGGTATCAGGCAGAGAAGAGTGCCATCAGAACGGGAACCAGCAGGCTTAAAATAAAGCCGTGAACAATGGCGGCGGGGACCATCTCCAGTCCGCCAGAGCGCTGCAGTACCGGGAGGGTAAAGTCCATCGACGTCGCTCCGCAAAGCCCCAGCGCGGTAGAGCGACTGCGGCGCACCAGGCCCGGGATCAGCATGATAGCGAGCAGCTCACGCGCCAGATCGTTAAAGAAGGCGGCGCTGCCAATCACCGGACCGAAGGACTCGGTCAGCAGAATGCCGGAGAGGGAGTACCAGCCAAACCCTGACGCCATGGCCAGACCGGTTTTCAGCGGCAGGTTGAGAATAAAAGCGTTAATGACGCCCGCCACCATAGAACTGGCGATAACAATAACCGCGACCATCATTCCCCGACGATTGAGGACAATTTGCTTCAGGGTCATGCCATTATTTCGCAGCTGGATACCAATCAGGAACAGCAGGAAGATCAGCGTATATTCGCTGGCCTCTGTCGCGTGCTGTAAAAACGCCCAGCCGGTCAGCCCCAGAAGAAAACCGAGCACCACGACGCCGCACAGTTTTAATGATTCCAGCGCCATCGCTATGCGGGACGGAAGTTTTTCCTGATGATGGTGGTTTTTCCACGGAATAGTGCGTTCAAGCCAGAACAATGCGGCAATATTGCACAGCAAAATAACCACAACAGTGACCGCAGAATAATGCAGGATCGCCAGCAGATTGGTCGCCAGGTTATCCAGAAAGGCCAGGCTGATTCCCATAAAAAAAAGAATGACGTAAACAATCCAGCTGAGAAAACGGTTAATCAGCCGTAAGGCTGATTCCTGATGCAGTGGGATTAGGTAGCCCACAATCAGGGGCAGCAGAATAATGAGGAGTCCTGAAAACATGAACAGCCGGTCCTTGTGAGTATCTGTTGAGCGCCAGAGACACTACCCAATAAAGGCTGTTCAGTAAAGCGGCAAAAAGAAAGCCGGGTGGCGCTAACGCTTACCCGGCCTGTGTGTGCGGCCTGTTGCACTCACCCCGACCCTCTCCCACAGGAGAGGGAGGGAAGATTAATCGCGTTTTTCCAGCAGGGTGCGATACAGCACGCCGCCCAGAATACCGCCAACGATAGGCATGACCCAGAACAGCCACAGCTGCTCCAGCGCCCAGCCACCCTGGAAGATAGCCACTGCGGTACTGCGCGCCGGGTTAACGGAGGTGTTGGTGACCGGAATGGAGATCAGGTGGATAAGCGTCAATGCCAGACCAATGGCAATCGGTGCGAAACCAGCAGGTGCGTGTTTGTCGGTTGCGCCGTGGATCACCAGCAGGAAACCAGCGGTCAGCACAATTTCAATCACGATAGCCGACAGCATGGAATAACCGCCCGGAGAGTGTTCGCCGAAGCCGTTAGAGGCGAAACCGCTGGCTGCCGCGTCGAAGCCCGCTTTACCGCTGGCGATGACGTACAGAACGGCTGCGGCAATAATCCCGCCCACCACCTGGGCGACGATATAACCGATCACCTCTTTCGCCGGGAAACGACCACCGGCCCATAAACCCAACGTCACGGCCGGGTTAAAATGACCACCGGAAATATGACCCACGGCAAAGGCCATGGTTAATACGGTTAAACCAAAGGCCAGCGCCACGCCGACAAAACCAATACCTAATTCCGGGAATGCTGCTGCCAGAACGGCGCTACCGCAGCCACCAAATACCAGCCAGAATGTACCAAAGCATTCTGCTGCCAATTTTCTAAACATAACCACCTCAACATAATTTCCGCACGCTTTCCTGCATGCGGGATATATCGCCATAAAGGGATGACGACTCAAAGAGCCTGTATTTTAAAAACCAATAACATCCCTTCGCCACTTAAATAAATTTGTTTAATTTGATTTAAGGCAATGTGATGTCAATCCTTGTTCAAACTGGAGGTGAATACAGCATAGTCCAATTTGCGGACAATAGTTTGTTGTGCTGTTGACACTATTTCAAATGAAACCTGCCACGGAAATTCTTAATTTTTCGTGCTGGCGCAGAATAATCAGGACCTCTGGCAGTGTTCCGCGCGGCATCCTCCCGCTATACTGCTGATAACTTAAAGGAAAAAGTGATCATTTCGCGGGGGACTTATGCTTCTCGAACGAGTGGAAATTGTCGGGTTTCGCGGTATTAACCGCCTGTCGCTGCAGCTGGAGCAGAACAACGTCCTGATCGGCGAGAACGCGTGGGGTAAGTCCAGCCTGCTGGATGCGCTGACGTTACTGCTTTCGCCCGAAGACGATCTGTATCACTTCGTCCGGGACGATTTCTGGTTTCCGCCCGGTGATGTCAATGGCCGCGAGAAGCACCTGCATATCATCCTGACGTTCCGGGAATCCGAACCGGGCCGTCACCGCGTGCGGCGCTTCCGTCCGCTGTCACCCTGCTGGGTGCCGTGCGATGACGGCTTCCACCGGATTTTCTATCGGCTGGAAGGGGAGATGGCGGAGAACGAAGGTGTACTCACGCTGCGTGAGTTTCTCGACGAGAAAGCCAATCCGATCCCGCTGGACAATATTGACGATCTGGCCCGCCACCTGATCCGCCTGACGCCGGTATTACGCTTGCGCGATGCGCGTTTTATGCGGCGTATTCGTAACGGTACCGTACCGAATATGCCGGAAGTGGAAGTCACCGCCCGCGAGCTGGATTTTCTGGCGCGGGAGCTGGTGTCTCGTCCACAAAATCTGACCGATGGCCAAATCCGCCAGGGGTTGTCCGCGATGGTACAACTGCTGGAGCACTATTTTTCCGAGCAGGGGACCTCGGAGTCCCGCCATCGTCTGATGCGCCGCCGTTCTCATGATGAGCAACGAAGCTGGCGCTATCTCGATATCATTAACCGGATGATTGACCGGCCCGGCGGGCGTACGCATCGGGTGATTTTGCTGGGGCTGTTCTCCACGCTTCTGCAGGCCAAAGGCACCGTCCGTCTTGACCGGGACGCCCGACCGCTGTTGCTGGTGGAAGATCCTGAAACCCGCCTGCATCCCATTATGCTCTCCGTGGCATGGCATCTGCTGAATCTGCTGCCGCTCCAGCGCATTACGACCACCAACTCCGGTGAGCTGTTATCCCTGACGCCGGTTGAACACGTCTGTCGTCTGGTGCGTGAATCCTCCCGTGTCACCGCTTACCGACTGGGGCCGGGCGGCATGAACGCGGAAGACGGGCGGCGCATCGCGTTTCATATCCGCTTTAACCGGGCGTCATCGCTCTTTGCCCGCTGCTGGCTGCTGGTGGAGGGAGAGACGGAAACCTGGGTCATTAACGAGCTGGCGCGCCAGTGTGGTCACCATTTTGATGCGGAAGGCATTAAGGTGATCGAATTCGCCCAGTCGGGATTAAAGCCGTTGATTAAATTCGCACGCCGGATGGGGATCGAGTGGCACGTCCTGGTCGACGGTGATGAGGCGGGCAAAAAATATGCCTCGACCGTGCGTAGCCTGCTCAATAACGAGCGGGAAGAAGAGCGCGACCATTTAACTATGCTGCCCGCGATGGACATGGAGCACTTTATGTATCGTCAGGGGTTCGACGACGTATTCCACCGAATTGCCATGGTGCCTGTCGATGTCCCGATGAACATGCGGCGCGTGATCGCCAAAGCCATTCATCGTTCGTCAAAACCGGATTTAGCCATTGAAGTGGCGACAGAAGCGGGAAGGCGGGGCGTGGAGGCGGTACCGACTCTGCTGCGTAAGATGTTTTCCCGCGTGCTGTGGCTGGCACGCGGGAAAGCGGATTAGCGTTGGGTTGCCTGATTGACCTGCTGAATCAGGCTATCCAGCAGTTCATAACGGCGGCGATACTCGGCGCGCTTTTTGCTCGCGATCTCTTCCATCGGTTTACGCGGCATGGCAAGCGGCAGCAGGAAGTGACCGTTATCCTGTTTTTCACCGCCGATCGAGACCCAGAAACTGTCGTAATCAGCCAGCAGTTTCCCCTCTTTTTTCTTGCGGTAACGCCAGCTGCGATAGATGTGTGTGGCGTTGCTGACGGCAACGATCTGCTCGACCGGAAAAGCGGCGCCAAGCGTCATCGCGGCTTCCAGCAGCAGACGTTTCGGGAACAGACCGTGACAGGCTTTCGTCGCCCCCTGGATCAGTTCATGGGGAACGTGCGCTTTTGCGCCCTGTAGACCGCCGATGAACAGCGTCGTTTTTCCTGCAAACTGGCAGAGCGTAAAGGTCATTTCCGCCAGCACCGTGTTGTGCCTGTCGCAGAAGGCGAGGGTGGCTTCCCCTTCTTTATCCAGGAACGCATCAGCGCACAGACGAACGGTGAACTGCTGTTCCTCTTTGCCGGTTAAGGTCAGCAGGGTGTAACCTGGCTTAGAAAGATAACCCGCAAGCAGCGTCGCAGGAAGCTGGCGGCTCAGGGTCTGATAGTGCCAGTTAAGCGATTCCAGCGCATGCTGACGATCCATTTTCACCGTCAGCCAGGGGCGATGCAGCCGGCACGGCAGTCCTGGCTGGACCTGCAGCATCTGCATCAGACGCGGTTGCTTAGCAAGGCTCGTTAACAGGCGAGCGGTGCTAATGGGTGTCGCCAGCGAACGTAACATGAATTTACGTCGATAGGCGGGGTTCTGCCACGCCAGCCCTGGCGTGAGCGTACCGAAAGCCAGATTTTTGAAGAGCTGCCAGCCCGATTTAGGCTGTGGCAGGCTGGAAAAAGGTGTATCGACGATGGAAGACATGATAGATCCTGCTTCTTGATGAATATCTCCATTTCAGCAGGCGAACGTTCAACGTCTCGTAAACAAATTGTGACGATTTCAGGGAACGGGGGTTTCGTTGAGGAGTCGTTTAGATAGAATCAACATTTATTATTGCCAGAACATTTAATTGGAATATTTATGAACCTTAAGGGAAAACGCAGAACGCTGTTTCTGCTGCTGGCGGTCGTGGTGTTAGCCGGTGGGTACTGGCTATGGCAAGTGCTTAATGCGCCTGTGCCACAGTATCAGACATTGATTGTTCGTCCTGGCGAACTGCAGCAAAACGTCCTCGCGACGGGCAAGCTGGATGCCCTGCGCAAGGTTGACGTGGGTGCCCAGGTGAGCGGCCAGTTGAAAACGCTGTCGGTAGAGATTGGCGATAAGGTGAAAAAAGGTCAGCTGCTTGGGGTTATCGATCCTGAACAGGCTGAGAACCAGATCCGCGAGGTGGAAGCCACGCTGATGGAGCTGCGCGCCCAGCGCGCCCAGGCCCAGGCAGAGCGTAACCTGGCTCAGGTCACACTGACCCGCCAGCAGGCGCTGGCGAAAACCCAGGCCATTTCGAAACAAGATTTAGATACGGCCACCACAGAGCTGGCGGTAAAACAGGCGCAGATTGGCACCATCGACGCGCAAATCAAACGCAACCAGGCCTCGCTGGATACGGCGAAAACCAACCTCGACTATACGCAAATCGTCGCGCCGATGGCTGGCGAAGTCACCCAGATCACCACCCTGCAGGGGCAGACGGTGATTGCCGCGCAGCAGGCGCCAAACATCCTGACGCTGGCGGACATGAGCACCATGCTGGTCAAAGCCCAGGTCTCCGAGGCGGACGTTATCCATCTCAAACCGGGGCAAAACGCCTGGTTTACGGTGCTGGGGGATCCGCAGACCCGCTACGAAGGCGTGCTGAAAGACATTCTGCCGACGCCGGAAAAGGTTAACGACGCCATCTTCTACTATGCCCGTTTTGAAGTGCCGAACCCGCAGGGCGTGCTGCGTCTGGACATGACCGCGCAGGTGCATATCCAGCTGACCGGCGTGAAGAACGTGCTGACCATTCCCCTCTCTGCGCTGGGCGAGTCCGCCGGGGATAACCGCTATAAAGTCAAAGTGCTGCGCAACGGGGAAACGCGCGAGCGTGAAGTGGTGATTGGCGCGCGCAACGACACCGATGTGGTGGTGGTGAAAGGGCTGGAAGAGGGTGAGGAGGTTGTCATCAGCGAAAGCCTGCCCGGAGCCGCGAAATGACGGCGCTGCTTGAGCTGAACGACATTCGCCGCAGCTACCCCTCGGGCGATGGCCCGGTGGAGGTGCTGAAAGGCATCTCTCTGCGCGTGGAGGCGGGCGAGATGGTGGCGATTGTCGGCGCATCGGGATCCGGTAAATCGACGCTGATGAACATTCTGGGCTGTCTGGATAAACCGACCAGCGGCACCTATCGCGTGGCCGGAACGGACATCTCCACGCTGGACGGCGACGCGCTGGCAAAGCTGCGTCGGGAGCACTTCGGCTTTATCTTCCAGCGTTACCATCTGCTCTCTCACCTCAATGCAGCGCAGAACGTCGAAGTGCCGGCGGTCTATGCCGGCGTGGAGCGGAAAAAGCGTCTTGAGCGCGCGCAGATGCTGCTGACGCGTCTGGGGCTGGCGGAGCGGGTGGAGTACCAGCCTTCGCAGCTTTCAGGCGGCCAGCAGCAGCGCGTGAGTATTGCCCGTGCCCTGATGAACGGCGGGCAGGTGATCCTCGCGGATGAACCCACCGGGGCGCTCGATAGCCATTCCGGCGAAGAGGTGATGGCGATCCTCCACCAGTTGCGCGATCAGGGACACACGGTAATTATCGTGACGCATGACCCGCAGGTGGCGGCGCAGGCGGAACGCATTATTGAGATCCACGACGGCGAGCTGGTCAGCAATCCGCCTCCGGGAGCGTCCAGAGCGGCGGCGACGAAAGAAGCGCTACCACCGTCCACCGGCTGGGGACAGTTCTCCAGCGGCTTTCGTGAAGCGCTTGCCATGGCCTGGCTGGCGATGGCGGCGAATAAAATGCGCACCCTGCTCACCATGCTCGGCATCATTATCGGTATCGCCTCGGTGGTATCGATTGTGGTGGTGGGCGACGCGGCCAAGCAGCTGGTGCTGGCCGATATCCGCGCGATTGGCACCAATACCATTGACGTCTATCCCGGCAAAGACTTTGGCGACGACGAGCCGCAGTATCAGCAGTCCCTGAAATATGACGATCTGGCGGCGATTCAGAAGCAGCCGTGGGTTAACTCGGCGACGCCGGCCGTGTCGCAAAATTTGCGCCTGCGCGTGGGTAACGTGGACGTTGCCGCCAGCGCGAACGGCGTCAGCGGGGACTATTTCAACGTTTACGGTATGACCTTCAGTGAAGGTGCGACCTTCAATGCCGAACAGCTGGCAGGCAGGGCGCAGGTGGTGGTCCTGGACGCGAACTCACGCAGACAGCTTTTCCCCAATAAAGCGAATGTGGTGGGGGAAGTGATCCTGGTCGGCAATATGCCGGCTACGGTCATCGGCGTGGCGGAAGAGAAGCAGTCGATGTTTGGCAGCAGCAAGATCCTGCGCGTCTGGCTACCCTATACCACCATCTCCGGGCGGATTATGGGGCAGTCCTGGCTTAACTCCATCACCGTGCGCGTGAAGGAGGGCTACGACAGCGCGCTGGCTGAACAGCAGCTTGAGCGGCTGTTAACCCTGCGCCACGGGAAGAAGGATTTCTTCACCTGGAATATGGACGGCCTCTTGAAAACGGCGGAAAAGACCACACGTACTCTTCAGTTGTTCCTCACGCTGGTGGCGGTCATTTCGCTGGTCGTTGGCGGTATCGGGGTGATGAATATCATGCTGGTATCGGTGACCGAACGCACCCGTGAGATTGGTATCCGCATGGCGGTCGGGGCCAGAGCCAGCGATGTCCTGCAACAGTTTTTGATTGAAGCTGTGCTGGTGTGTCTGGTGGGGGGCGCGATGGGCATTGCGCTCTCGATGATGATCGCATTTGCGCTGCAGCTCTTTTTGCCCGGCTGGGAAATTGGCTTCTCACCGGTGGCCATTCTTACCGCGTTTTTGTGTTCAACTTTTACCGGCATTTTGTTTGGCTGGTTACCCGCCCGCAATGCGGCGCGGCTGGATCCGGTGGATGCACTGGCCCGCGAATAGGCTGAAAATAAAAATGCCAGCCGATCGGGCTGGCATTTTGACTGCGGGATGTACACAATAAAACAGAGAGCTATGCAACCGTCTCTGCTTCAATGGGTACGATAAGGCTTGCGTGATTGCCTTTGGGTCCCTGGTGTACATCGAACCGGACGGACTGCCCGGCTTTGAGCGTTCTGTAACCATCCATCTGAATGGTGGAATAGTGAGCGAAGATATCCTCGCCGCCGCCTTCAGGGCAGATGAAGCCAAACCCTTTGGCGTTGTTGAACCACTTAACAGTACCCATTTCCATGCTTCGACATCCTTCGTAAATCTTATAAGTTAAGATGGAATGAACCGGTGGTGGAGTGGGGGCTGTTCAAAACCTCGCCATCTCACGCTTGTACAATTTAGAGAAACGAAAGAAGTCGTCAAGCGTTTGGCGCTGGAGATGGGACAATAATCAACCAAAGTTTGAAGCAGTTAACGCTATTGCAACAGTTTGTGACAGACATCGCGGATGACAGTAATAGATGATTGTTATCTAACATCTGAGGTAGATTCAAAGTGGTTATGCAAAATGGGTAAGACCAACGACTGGCTGGATTTTGACCAGCTGGCGGAAGACAAAGTGCGTGACGCGCTAAAACCGCCATCTATGTATAAAGTTATGTTAATGAACGATGATTACACGCCGATGGAATTTGTTATTGACGTGCTACAAAAGTTCTTTTCTTATGATGTAGAACGTGCAACGCAACTGATGCTTACCGTTCATTATCGTGGCAAAGCTATCTGCGGCATCTTCACAGCCGAAGTGGCGGAAACCAAAGTGGCGATGGTGAACGACTATGCGAGGGAGAACGAGCATCCGTTGCTGTGTACGCTGGAAAAGGCCTGATAAGGCATAAAATTGGGGGAGGTGCCTATGCTCAATCAAGAACTGGAACTCAGTTTAAACATGGCTTTCGCCAGAGCGCGTGAGCACCGACATGAGTTTATGACCGTCGAGCACCTGCTGCTCGCACTGCTTAGCAACCCATCTGCCCGCGAAGCGCTGGAAGCCTGCTCCGTGGATCTGGTGGCGCTACGTCAGGAACTCGAAGCCTTCATCGAACAAACCACACCGGTGCTGCCAGCCAGTGAAGAGGAGCGCGACACGCAGCCGACGCTCAGCTTCCAGCGTGTGCTGCAGCGCGCGGTATTTCACGTCCAGTCTTCCGGACGTAGCGAAGTGACTGGCGCAAACGTCTTAGTCGCCATCTTCAGCGAGCAGGAGTCACAGGCTGCCTACCTGCTGCGCAAACACGAAGTCAGCCGACTCGATGTGGTTAACTTTATTTCTCACGGAACGCGCAAAGACGAGCCTAACCAGGCATCGGATTCCAGCAATCAGGTCAATAACAATGAAGAGCAAGCAGGCGGGGAGGATCGTATGGAAAACTTCACCACCAACCTTAATCAGCTTGCTCGCGTTGGCGGTATCGACCCGCTGATTGGTCGCGATAAAGAGCTGGAGCGTGCGATCCAGGTACTGTGCCGTCGCCGCAAGAACAACCCGCTGCTGGTGGGGGAATCTGGCGTGGGTAAAACCGCGATTGCCGAAGGTCTTGCCTGGCGCATTGTGCAGGGCGACGTGCCGGAAGTGATTGCCGATTGCACCATCTACTCGCTGGATATTGGCTCGCTGCTGGCGGGCACGAAATACCGTGGTGATTTTGAAAAACGCTTCAAGGCGCTGTTAAAACAGCTGGAGCAGGACACCAACAGCATCCTGTTTATTGATGAGATCCACACCATCATCGGTGCCGGTGCGGCCTCCGGTGGCCAGGTGGATGCCGCAAACCTGATCAAACCGCTGCTCTCCAGCGGCAAGATCCGCGTGATTGGCTCTACCACCTACCAGGAGTTCAGCAACATCTTTGAGAAAGACCGTGCGCTGGCGCGCCGCTTCCAGAAAATCGACGTGACCGAACCGTCCGTCGAGGAAACGGTGCAGATCATCAACGGCCTGAAACCGAAGTATGAAGCGCACCACGACGTGCGTTATACCGCGAAAGCGGTGCGTGCGGCGGTGGAGCTGGCGGTGAAATACATCAACGACCGTCATCTGCCGGATAAGGCGATCGACGTCATTGATGAGGCAGGGGCGCGTGCGCGTCTGATGCCGGCCAGCAAGCGTAAGAAAACCGTTAACGTGGCGGATATTGAGTCCGTGGTGGCCCGCATTGCGCGCATTCCTGAAAAGAGCGTCTCTCAGAGCGACCGCGACACGCTGCGCACCCTTGGCAACCGCCTGAAAATGCTGGTCTTTGGTCAGGATAAAGCCATTGAGGCCTTAACCGAAGCGATCAAGATGGCCCGCGCCGGGCTGGGGCATGAGCATAAACCTGTCGGTTCCTTCCTGTTCGCCGGCCCAACCGGTGTGGGGAAAACCGAGGTGACGGTTCAGCTCTCCAAAGCGCTGGGCATTGAGCTGCTGCGCTTTGATATGTCCGAGTATATGGAGCGTCACACCGTCAGCCGTTTGATCGGTGCACCTCCGGGCTACGTGGGCTTTGACCAGGGCGGGCTGCTCACCGACGCGGTGATCAAGCATCCGCACGCGGTACTGCTGCTTGATGAAATCGAGAAAGCGCACCCGGACGTGTTCAACATCCTGCTGCAGGTGATGGACAACGGGACGCTGACCGACAACAACGGGCGCAAGGCGGACTTCCGTAACGTGGTGTTGGTGATGACCACCAACGCCGGGGTACGTGAAACCGAGCGTAAATCCATCGGTCTTATCCACCAGGATAACAGCACCGATGCGATGGAAGAGATCAAGAAGATCTTTACGCCGGAGTTCCGTAACCGTCTGGACAACATTATCTGGTTCGATCACCTGTCTACCGAGGTGATCCATCAGGTGGTGGATAAGTTCATCGTCGAGCTGCAGGTTCAGTTGGATCAGAAAGGCGTGTCGCTGGAAGTGAGCCAGGAGGCCCGCAACTGGCTGGCCGAGAAAGGCTACGACCGTGCGATGGGTGCCCGTCCGATGGCGCGTGTGATTCAGGATAACCTGAAGAAACCGCTGGCGAACGAGCTGCTGTTTGGCTCACTGGTGGACGGCGGTCAGGTGACCGTGGCGCTGGATCAGGCGAAGAACGAGCTGACGTACGATTTCCAGAGTGCGGCGAAGCACAAGCCGGAAGCGGCTCACTGATTTCTTACGTAGGTTTAAAAACCGGGCACTAGCCCGGTTTTTTTATGCCTGCCAAGGTAAAAGCAAAACGACAACAGTGTTGTCGTTTTTAGTGTTTTCTCCCTCTCCCTGTGGGAGAGGGTTGGGGTGAGGGCAACAGGCCGCAGAGGAATTTTGCGAGGCGCTTTCCAGTTTCTTTCGAAGTCAGCTGCTGGATAAATCCACAGTAATAAAATGGCGGCGCACCTGCAAAATCAGGTGCCGGGATTGGCGTCCTGAAAGTGTGTG
>NZ_JAIWJZ010000202.1:0-1323 GCF_020216105.1 Enterobacter sp. K16B | reverse complement strand
ACCGTATGGTTGACGTCACTGATGCGGGCTTCGATGCCGGTATCCGCTGATTGAGTTCATACAGGAGGCCCGGCCGCTGGGGTTGTGAAATAGCGCCTCCATACTGAACGAGGCGTTATCGTCCCGTAGCGGATATCAGAAAATCAATCAGGGCCTTCACTCTTTTCGTTTTACCCGCGTTTTTGGGGTAATAGAGATACACTGGCGGGTAGGTTTTCCAGTAGCTCTCCATCACGGGTATAAAGCGCTCCCTGTCCGGCTGTAACTGCAAGATGGGTTCAAACAAACGTCCGATTCCCAGGCCGTTACGGATCCCGTCTGCCATAACGTCAATATCGTTGCTGATTAACTGCCCAGGCATCTCAACCGTCAACTGCTCTCCGCGATCGTTCAGAATCAACGGAAGGATGCGGTTGTTAGTAATAAAACGGTAGCCAATCAGCTTGTGTTGACTGAGGTCAGCCGGCACCTCGGGCATTCCATGCTCGCTGATATAAGCTGAGGATGCATATAACCCTTCACGAAAGGGTTTCATTAACGGCCGCGCCACCACCCCACCTTCGAGGATATCGCCAAAACGGATCCCAAGATCAAAACGCTCTTCGATAACATTCACGGTACCGTCGTAAACCGAAATTTCAAGCTGTATACCCGGATATTGCTGACAGAATTTCGCCATTGCAGGCTTAAGAATTAACAGATAGGCAAAACGCGAGAGCGTGATTCGCACGATACCAGAGGGCTCCTGATTCTGGTCGCGAATGCTTTCAAGCGAATTTTCCAGCGACTCCACCGCCGCAGCGGTCTGTTCCAGCAACAGCTGCCCGGTTTCCGTCAGCTCAATACGGCGGGTCGTACGCACAAAAAGCGGATGGCCAATATGATCTTCCAGCAGCTTAAGCGCATTGCTGACGGAGGGAGGCGTAATTTCCAGTTTTCTTGCGGCTGCCGAAATATTGCCCTCACGTGCAATGCTCTGAAAGATCCGTATCTGGTTATACAGAGCGTTATTCATAATGTGTTCCTAAAGCAATCTCCGCCTGATTATTAAGTACAGTCTAAAGATGCTTAAGTCAATGCTCCTCTAATCTTCGTGAAATTCGCCTCTTATACTTTTATCTCTTTCTACAACGACCTGAGTTCAGGAGACTATGATGCGAATTTTATGTCTGGATATCCCCGCACCTGGAGCATCGCTGGAAAAATATGCTCCACACCTTAACGCTGAAGCGCTGCACGCCTGGGGATTGTATAAATCCGGCTTCATCCGCGACATCTACTTCCGTCAGGACAGACCTGGCGTCGCTATTTTTCTTGAATGTG
>NZ_JAIWJZ010000201.1:0-214 GCF_020216105.1 Enterobacter sp. K16B | reverse complement strand
TTACCGTTGATATAGCGGGAGGTGAGCAGGTTCTGCGTCGGGATGGTCACCGTGACCGGCTGGCCCAGCAGTTTGCTGCGGTCAATGCGCGCATCCGTGCCGAGCAGGGTCAGCGTCAGGGCGAACGACTCGGACATCGCCTCGCGGCCGGAGAGTTTCCAGAAGAGCAGCCCCTCGACCGGGAGCTGGACGGTAATTCGGTTGAGCATAATCG
>NZ_JAIWJZ010000200.1:0-708 GCF_020216105.1 Enterobacter sp. K16B | reverse complement strand
GCAGCCCCTCGACCGGGAGCTGGACGGTAATTCGGTTGAGCATAATCGTTATTCCACTATGGACTAATCTCGGTGTTCATTGAGATATTTTTTAAATCGTGATTATTTAAGCCATAAACCTGAAAACATAAGGACGCTGCCCAGGGAAACTACGCTTTTAGCAACGATAAGTAAGCCAGGCGCAACGACGCGTGTTATAGACGATATTGCTTCATAATTTTCAGCATTGTATTTTTTGTGCCCTCCAGTAATCCCGGAGAAGATCGTGCAGAGCAGCACAACGGTAACTTTCAGTCCCCATACGCACAGGAAAGACATGGAAAAGATAATCGAATAGTGTTTCGCCGTTGCGACGGAGAATAATGACATTGACTGAGCAAACCATTTCAACGTAAAACCAATAACAACCGTCGCCACTAGCACCAGAATGAACATCAATCCGGTAAGGCACCACTGTTTTTTACTGAATAAGTCTTTTCCATTCCAGATAAGCGCTAGCGTCCAAATCATGAAGAGAATAAAGAAAAGCCAATGAATCATAACGTACCACATTTATACATATTGATCTCCAGGCATTGTCAAAACAACAAGATACAGCTTAACGCGACGAGAGATTTTACTACCAGGCGTAATATCGGCCCGAACCGTTGATTGACTATCTTCTCTTGTCGAAGAATCTGTATTTTCCAATTTTTATCACGCAGGGAT